>JBAXNY010000074.1:0-5514 GCA_037133535.1 Actinomycetes bacterium | reverse complement strand
GAAGTTAAAAGTTTAGAATCTTAGATTCGAGTGGATGTTCGCTAGAAATCATGCGGATCGTGTTGGAGCGAGAGCGCATCACAATCGATTGTGAAGTGATGTGGGTGCCATGAAAGCGCACACCATTGAGCAATTCACCATCGGTAATGCCTGTGGCAGCAAAGAAAACATCATCGCCAGTCACTAAATCGTTAGTGGTAAATACCTTGCTGAGATCGAGATTGGCAGCTTGAGCGCGCTCTTTCTCCACACCATCTTTGGGGCGAAGGCGACCTTGAATAGTTCCACCTAAACACTTCATGGCACAGGCGGCGATGATTCCTTCAGGTGTTCCACCAATTCCCATGAGCATGTCGATACCGGTATTTGGCCGGGCGGCCATGACCGCACCGGCGACATCGCCATCGGTGATGAACTTAATCCGCGCACCTGCATCGCGAATATCTTTTACTAACTGATCATGGCGTGGGCGATCTAATACAACAACGGTGAGCGCCGATACATCCATGCGTTTTGCTTTTGCCACGCGCTTGAGATTTTCGGCAACTGGCGCGGTAATGTCGACAACGTCAGCAGCCTCTGGGCCAACGACAATCTTTTCCATGTAGAAGACTGCAGATGGATCAAACATTGCACCGCGCTCGGCAACTGCAATTACAGAGATCGCATTATTCATACCTTTAGCAGCAAGTGTGGTGCCATCGATTGGGTCTACAGCGACATCACAGAGTGGACCGGTGCCATCGCCAACTTGCTCACCATTAAATAACATCGGCGCATTATCTTTTTCGCCTTCACCAATTACTACAACACCATTCATCGCAACAGTGCTAATCATTCGTCGCATTGCATCAACTGCAACTTGGTCGGCGCCCTCTTTATCGCCGCGGCCAGACCACTTCGATGCTGCGATCGCAGCGGTTTCAGTAACGCGGACTAATTCCAGTGCCAGGTTGCGCGAGGGTAGCGATGTGGGCATGAGCGTAAATCTATCGTAGATGCCATACTTGCCGACATGGCAAAGGTACGAGTTGGCGTAATTGGTGCGGGAAGTTGGGCAATCGCCTCACATTTACCGAATCTGGCTAAACATCGCGACGACATAGAGTTCGTTGGAGTATCACGCCTTGGCGCTGAGACGCTTAAGAAAATTCAAGACGAGTATGGATTTAAAGTCGCATCAGAGGATTATCGCGATGTCATCAACGCCGGAATTGATATCTGCGTTATTGGATCGCCAACTGGATTCCATCACGAACATGCCAAAGCCGCCCTTGAAGCTGGTGCACATGTCCTCTGTGAAAAGCCAGTCACCATTGATCCGAAAGAGGCGTGGGATCTCGATGCGATTGCAAAGCGAGTGGATCGCCATTTAATTATTGCATTTGGTTGGAATTACTTTCCCATGATGGTGCAAGCAAAAGAATTAATGGAAAAACATGGAATCGGCAATCTCGAACAGATGACAGTGCACATGTCATCGATGACGCGAGAGTTGTTATCTAATACTGGCGCGTATCCCGATGCCGCACCTGAAACACTTCCTGAACAACGCACTTGGACTGATCCTAAATTCTCTGGTGGCGGTTATGGCCAAGCACAACTCACGCATGCACTAGGTATGAGTCTGTGGCTCACCGAGGCGCGAGTGGAATCTGGTTTTGCCATGATGACTGCGCCGATGAATGCTCCAGTTGAGCTACATGATGCAATTTCCTATCGCTTCGACAATGGCGCAATAGGTTCGATGGCCGGTGGCTCATCACACGTAGAAGCACATAAGAAGCAACATGTGATTGAAGTGCGTGCTATTGGCGATGAAGGACAATTACTCGTCGATGTTGAGCGCGCTGCAGTCTGGCTCTACTCCAAAGGTGAGAATTACCGCGTCACTGTTGGCGATGATGATGGCAAGTACAACTGCGTCGGACCCATCGAAGCACTAGTGAGTGCCGGCAAGGGTGAAAAGTTTAGGAATTATTCACCGGGCGAGCTTGGTGCGCGCAGTGTTGAAGCACTCGATGTTGCCTATCGAAGTGCGGCAAGTGGAAAGCTAGAACACCGACTTTAGATAACGACCATGTTGATGTCGAGTAGTTCGGCAATCGACTTCAATTCACTAACGCGATGGCCAATACCTAGTGCCCAGTGATGTGGCACGCCAGTTGCACTCCATGCATCGCACCATTCGCCGGGATTGACGCCGAAATCAACGAGTGAAGTTGTATTACCAACTTGCATGCGATCGCCATCGACAACTTTTCCTTCTGATGCAACGAATTCGTATGAACCATTCTTGCGCTGTGTCACACCAAAGACAGTGACTGGGCCATGCTTCACATCGAACTCAACCGAGACGCCGTAACCGCGCTTGCCATGGAAGACACCGAGGCCACGGAGCACTGGCTTACCGTTGCTGATTGCTAAGTGGGCAGGACCATCGTGGCCCATTTCAACGACACCGGTATTAAAGTTAAGTGCTTGGAATTCGGTAAAGGAACCGCCGGCGCCCATGCGATCGAGCATCAACATTCCAATCGAAGTGCGCAATTCATATTCACCAACGGCAGGAACACCTGCACCGGTGAGAAGTGAGCAGCCAAGAATCATTCCCGCGCCAAGGCGCTCATGAATTTCACCATCGAGACCGCGGTGGTAATAAGCAAGAGAGGTGATGTCGAAATCACTTACTAGTTGGCGCAAGCCAACTGCTACTTGGCCCGCCCAACGCAGATCCTCTTCAACGACGCTCTTATCGAGATGGAAGATTTCGCGAGTCTCATCGAGTACTGCATCGATCTCTTTTGCACTTACCTTCTCTACGCGTACGCGAAGATCATCGAATTCAAGAACTTCCATGTGGCCACCAAAGTGAGTAGTCACCATTGTCATGTCGGTATTCACATCGAGCATGCCTGGATACACGTGGCCCATGATTCCGTGGCGCGAATTGCGCAACATTGATGAGATGCCAGCGGCTTGAATCCAACTGTGAATCTTGCTCCAGGCACGCTCCTCTTTGAGATAACCACTGACCGACCGGAACTTAATTCCGGCACGCTCAAATGCATTTGCCATTTCAGGAAGTGGGCAGGCGCCGCAATAGGCAAGCCATGCACCAGTATCGAAAGTAGCGTGATCCATCTGCTCAGTTGGTTGCAAGTTAATAAGAAGCACGGGCGCATTTGCACGCTGTGCAATTGGCACCAACATCGATGCAGTCATGTAGGTCGTTAGGAATCCGACGATCATGTCGCAACCTGCTGCGCGCAACTTCTCAGCCGCTAATGCACCCTCTTGCGCATCGGAGATAAATCCCACATCGACTAACTCAACATCCATGCCGGCAATTCGCTGCGAAACGTATTTGGCAGATTCCTGTAATTGCGGAAGCAACTTGGGAAATTGTGGCCAGTAAGTTCCAAGTCCACCGGCAACAAGGCCAACTTTCACAGTGTTCTTGGGACGAGCTGAGGGGATAAGGCGTGATGCGGGTGTGGGATTTACAGTCATGGCGAAACTTTACATTAGTGAGATACTTAAACCATAGCCTCACCCGATGAATATTCAGGAGTATGAATGCGCGCAGCACTTTGGTACAAAGCAAAAGATATGCGCGTGGAAGAAATCCCAACCCCTGAATTAACGCCAGGTATGGCACTTGTCAGAGTCGACCGCACCGGAATCTGTGGTACCGATCTTGAAGAGTATTTACTCGGACCAGTTATCATTCCGCAAGGAATGTCGCCCATCATTCTCGGTCACGAATTTGTTGCAACGATTGTTGAAGATACAACTGGCACATTTGCACCGGGCACCATGGTGATTCCTGATGGCGTCATTGGTTGCGGCACTTGCTATCAATGCTTGCGCCATGAAGAAGGTCGCTGCGCCGAGCTCAACAACGTTGGTCTACAAACCAATGGCGGCCTTGCGGAGTACATGGTCACTAATCCATTGCGCTGTGTTCCGGTTCCTAAAGGTGTTTCACCAGATGTTGCAGTTTTCACGGAACCCACTGCGGTAGCTGTACGCGCTGCAAATAAAATTCCCAACATCCCAGGCAGCACCATCGCGGTTCTTGGTGGTGGCACGATTGGAATTCTCTGCGCCCAAGTTGCACGCGCATTCGGAGCACTTCGCGTCGTTGTTTACGAGCCCAATAAAGTTCGCCAAGAAGTCGCCCGCGGTCTCGGCTTTGAAGTTCTCGATCCACTCAATGCTGCAGAGATGTCACTTTACAAAGATTTCGATTCAGTAATGGAGTGCTCTGGTGTAAAAGATTCCACCAAGACATCCCTTGCAATTCTTCGCTCCGGTGGCACTGCAGTTCTTGTTGGATTTCGCCCTGGACAAGAGAGCTTCGATCTCCTTGATTTCATTCTCACCGAAAAGCGCATCGTCGGAACTGCCGCACACATGTGGGACGTCGACATCAGCGCCGCAGTTGGCTTACTCGCCAATGGCGTAGTCAACACTGCACCACTTCTCACCGACGTCATCGGCCTCAACGATGTACCTACTAAAGGCTTTGATCGACTCGTTGCAGATAAGAATGTTTTTAAAATTGCTGTAAATCCTTCTAAATAATGAAGCGCTTACTACCAATTCTTTTAACCGCCTCACTACTTGCAACTCCATTCACAGCCCACGCTATGGGCAGTGGTAATCAATATGTCGATGCACAGACTGGCCTTACTTATTCACTCTACAAACCAGTCAATACTTTCAATCTCAAACTCTCAAAATTCCAACTCTTGCAATGTGGCGGCGGGGGAGAAGAGTGGCTCTACACCGCCTTCGGAACTGGGAAGAAAAAGATCGAAGTAATGCAGACCATGATCGGTGCGCACTGCTCCAACCCTGGACTTTCAAAACAATTAGCCAGCATAAAGATCAATGGCATTCCTGCAACAGTGCATGTTTATTGCGATGTCACTAAACCTGCGATATTCAAAAAATGCTCAAGCACCGACATTGCAAAAGTCGGTGGTTATCTCATGATGACGCTGCCTGGGTACTACAAACTCAAAGCTGTTAACGTTCAAGTACAAGTCACTGGTGGCTACACCTATACCCAGCTTTTAGCAGTCTCAAAATCATTTACCCCTGCATCCACTAAAGCCTCTGGCTAATTAAGGCAATTTCACCAAGAATCTGAATGGCACACCGACTCTCATTCTGTATTTCCGAGGGCTGAATTCTTAGAATTATCAAATGCAAAAATCTACGGCTATGAGTGCAAGGTAGATAGCCAATGACTGACGACTCAGAGTTAGAAGATCTTCCCGAAGAAGAAATCGATGAGAGTTACCACGATGATCCCGAACTCCTTGTAGATATCCCGCGCCGAAATATATTCGCTGGCTTCGCTGCATTCTTAATGTTGCTTGCGGGAACCAGTTTCTATCTGCCAAGTACTGTCGGAGCAAGAATTGTCCTCAACTCCAGTGCAACAAGTATTCAATTCGGCCAGGGAAGTTCACTTTTCGTGTACTGCGGCGGCGCAGCTGC
>JBAXNY010000073.1:0-5840 GCA_037133535.1 Actinomycetes bacterium | reverse complement strand
CGTTCGCCCGTGGATCACAGCAGCGATCGCAGCAATTTTCCTTGTCGTTTGGGTCATCGGACTTTTCATTGGCGTTGCTTTTGGCCATCCAGTTTATTTCGGCTTCATCTCAGTTCCTGTTGCACTTCTTGCCGCAATGTTCTTCTTCACTCGCCAAGCTGCATCAGCGGCTTACGTTGCAATTGAAGGACAACCTGGCGCAGGTGCATCGGTCTTGATGGCGATTCGTCGCGGCTGGGTCACAACCCCTGCAGTAAATGTTTCCCGTAATCAAGACATGGTGCATCGCAGTGTTGGTCGCGCCGGAATTGTTCTTGTTGGTGAAGGCGGCCCCGGACTTCGTGCGCTACTCAATGATGAGCGTCGCAAGACTGAACGCTTTGCCCCTGGCGTTCCAGTCAATGAAATTATTGTCGGCGATCTCGATGGCCAAGTGCCACTTCGCAAGTTACAGAAAGCGATGAAGAAGTACCCTAAGAAACTTTCAGCTAATCAGATGCGCGAAGTCCGAGCTCGTCTGCGTGCAGTCGGTGGATTGAATATTCCAATTCCTAAGGGACCAATGCCTAAGGGGCTCAAGGTTCCAAAGCGGTAATTTGTTCTTGCGAAGGTTAGACGCGAGTAAGTACCGAACCGCTTAATCGTTCGTGAACTCCTCGCCCATTTTCATCATAGGTAATTGCAGTAATAACGATCACTAGCAAAATCGTGCGAACTAATACTTGAAGCGGTGCAACTTGCCCGCCATCTGCAAATCGAACTACCTTCATCCGTAACATCTTCTGCCCTGCAGATGCTCCTTGTAGAGTGGTCAAAATCAGAATTTCACAGAAGAAGATCAACAAGATGACGAAGGATCGTTCGCTCACTTGACTGTGGCGGGTCAGTAGGTAGGCCACGGCGTAGCTCATCAGCCAATCAATGGAGAGGGCGGCCACACGGCGCCCCATCCCCACTCTCGCAAAAGTCATAAGACGAGCCTAGCGGGCAAGGCTTGCTCCCCTTTGGCCCGATTCTTAACACCGCCGTAACACGACGGTTGTGACAATTTCACCCTTCCGACCTACGCTTACGGCAGGAAATCAGGCTCAAAGGCGAGTCGATTTGATTCCACTTTTCGGCTTCGTGGGCCATTAGGAGAAAAATGTTTAAGAACTCATCTGAAATTTTCGCTTACATTAAAAAAGAAGATGTGAAGCTTATTGATGTTCGCTTCACCGATCTTCCAGGCATCCAACATCACTTCAATGTTCCGATTGAATCCTTCGATGAAGCAGTCTTCACCGATGGCTTGATGTTCGATGGTTCATCCATTCGTGGTTTTCAATCAATTCACGAATCAGATATGAAGTTGCTTCCAGTTCCAAGCTCAGCATTTATCGATCCATTCCGCGATGAGAAGACACTCGTCATTCTCTTTTCGGTACATAACCCAGTCGATAACACTCCTTATAGCCGTGACCCTCGTGGCATCGTTGCTAAAGCAGTTGACTACTTGAAGTCCACTGGAATCGCTGACACTGCATTCTTCGCACCAGAAGCTGAGTTCTATGTCTTTGATCGCGTTCGCTTCAAGACTGGAATGAATGAGTCGTACCACGAAGTTGACTCATACGAAGGCGCATGGAATACCGGAATTAAGGAAGATGCCGATGGCACTCCTAACCGCGGTTACCGCACTCGCATTAAGGGTGGTTACTTCCCGGTTTCACCAACTGATCAATTCGCAGATCTTCGCGACAAGATGGTTATGGAACTCGGTCGCGCTGGACTTCTCGTTGAGCGTTCACACCACGAAGTGGGAACTGCCGGTCAGATGGAAATCAACTATCGCTTCTCTGACATTTTGCAGGCCGGCGATGATGTAATGAAGTTCAAATACATCATCCGCAACGTTGCCTGGCAAGGTGGCAAGACCGCAACCTTTATGCCAAAGCCACTCTTCGGTGACAATGGTTCAGGTATGCACGTTCACCAATCACTCTGGAAAGATGGCAAGCCGCTATTTTTCGGTGATGGTTATGGCGATCTCTCTGACATGGCTCGTTGGTATGTCGGTGGTCTGCTCAAGCACGCACCATCACTTCTTGCATTCACCAACCCAACTGTTAACTCATACCGCCGCCTAGTGCCAGGTTATGAAGCGCCAGTGAACTTGGTTTACTCCGCTCGTAACCGCTCTGCATGTATTCGTATTCCGATTACTGGCAAGAGCCCTAAGGCAAAGCGCATCGAGTTCCGTTGCCCAGATCCATCATCAAATCCATACCTAGCATTTGCAGCGATGTTGATGGCAGGCATCGATGGAATTGAGAATCGAATCGAGCCACCAGCTCCAGTTGATAAGGATCTCTACGAACTCGAAGGCGAAGAAGCCGCATCGATTCCACAAGTTCCAGGATCACTTGATGAAGTACTCAACAACTTGGAGCGTGACAATGCCTTCCTCACAAAGGGTGGCGTATTCACTCAAGATCTGATTGATACATGGATCGAATTCAAGCGTAAGCAAGAAGTGGATTATGTACGTTTGCGTCCACATCCTGCAGAGTTTGAGCTCTACTACGACATCTAAATCGTAATCCGTTTACGAAAGGCCCTCGAGAAATCGGGGGCCTTTCGCTTTACACAATCACATCAATAAACCAACTCTTTCTTGCAGTTGGAGCAATCAACTTGCAGGTGAATTTCTTGCTTAATAATTGATGGAGCTCCTTAGGACTGTGTGGCACCTTGGTTTGCGACACTAGAAATCGAGTCACTTCCCCACGAGTCAGTTTCGACATGTGAGTGATCACTTTCAACTGACCATTTACTTTCTTGAAGACCCGGATCCCCACTGTGTTCGATGGATTAGGCGTCCAGACCGTTGCGTAAGTGGAAGATCTATTATCAACAATGAGTTCCTCATCTAAGCCGGCTAGTGCAAGTAAAAGTGGCTTCTTCCAAAGCGAAGTCTCAATTTTGAATTTGTAATAAGGAATGGCATCGGTCAATCGAAGTACACCAAATGCAGCCGAGAAGATGAGAATTGACTTGTTGGCACGAGCTTGAGCGGTGCTCGATAGTGATGAATAGTCGAGGGCTTGATAGAGAACTCCGCTATAGACATTGGCTGCGGTATCGCAACTTCCTAAGTCGATCTCTTTATGTTTTTTTAAGAGCGCGGTGCGAGTAGATGTGAGATCGGATGGGAAAGCTAGAGCGCTCCATTTAATCGCCTTGCGCCGCGTAGGTTGGTTCTTACCCTCACTGGGAGGTAGAAGAATCTTCATTACTTCTCACTCGCAGGCATTGGCGAAGGCTATCTTCAATATTCATGGACCGGCTCACTTCATGCCGAACACATCAAGAGATTTTGCATTTAAGATCAAGACATGGCAATTGAGTTACTTCTCGCTATTTTCTTTCTCTTTATTGGTTTAGAAATAGCAGCGACGATCGCTCACCCCAAGGCGCTCATCATTCCAAGTGCCGCTGCTCTGTCAGGCATGGTTGTTCCAGCGCTGATATTTCTCGCAATCTCGCCCAGTACTCATCTCTGGGCGGCTGCGATGCCGACTGATCTCGCAATTGCATTAGGCGGTCTGGCGCTGGTGGGTAAAGGCATTCGACCACAAGTCAGAACATTCTTATTGCTGCTGGCCGTGGCAGATGACTTCTTCTCACTTCTCATCTTTGGCGCAATCTATGGCAGCAGACTTCATTTAGCTGATTCGCTCAGCACGCTAGGTGCAGCCCTAGTTGGCTTTGCACTTGGGCAAATCAAAATCCTTCAACCCGCACGATTGATCCCAATACTTAATCCACTGACAACCTTCTTTATTGTTCCGGTCTATGTCATTTATCAAGTTCGCTCAGGCTTTTCAACTGAGATTACAAATGGCACCACTCTTGGTTTCTTAGCTGCCAGAGTCGTAGGAAAAGTTTTAGGCATTGCCCTATTTATCTGGATGGCACACCGTCTGAAATGGATCATTGCAGGTAGTGGTATTTCACTGAATGAAAGTGTCGGAGTCGGCCTGCTTGCCGGATCTGCAATGACTGTTTCACTAGTTATCGGAGAAATCGCAGCGCAATCCCCTAGTGAAATGGATCAGTTGCGGAGTGGTGTTTTTCTCTCACCGATTATTTCTGTGATTTTAGGAAGTATGTGGTTACGATTTAGAGGTCGAGTTCGCGCCTCTGAGTGAGAGTAAGTAGTGTCCGACAAAACCGATAATGAGTGCAAAGATAACGCCTAAGTTGGCAGCTCCCCATGTTCCAGTCTTGCCGCCAATTGCACTCATAAAGAATCCTTGCCACGAGAGCCACGTTGCAAAAGTATTAGTAACAAAGCCCCAACCAATAACTGTTGCAAGCACCATGACAAGGATTGGCTTCCAACGCCAACGACCATAATGTGAATTTTCTGCATAGAGTGCCGCATCATCAATGGGATGGCGGTTGAGAATAAATTCAGCAACAAAGATGGCACTCCATGCGGCAACTGGAACACCGAGCGTGATGAGAAAACCTTGGAATGGAATGGCAAAATCGCTGGCAAACCAGACGATGTAGATAGTTCCGAGCAACATGATTAGTGCATCGATACTTGCGGCAATGTGTCGTTTAACTGGCAAACCAATTGTGACTAGAGCAAGGCCTGATGAGTAAAGATCTAGGATTGCGCCACCAATAAGCCCAAGCACGGCAACGATTGCAAAGGGAATTAAATACCAGGTTGGCAGTAGAGCAGTGAGTGCGCCGATCGGGTCCATGGCGATCTTCTCATTCAAGTCTTTGCTCGTTCCGGCAAGGAGTGCACCATAGATAACCAGAACGATCGGAACAACAGAGGCGCCAAAGGTTGTCCAACCCACTACCGACCTACTTGATACCGAGCGCGGTAGATAACGCGAGTAATCAGATGCGGAGTTGACCCAACCTAAACCAATTCCAGTAATACCAAAAATAGTTGCACCAACTACCCCAGCTAGTGATCCGTTGGGTATCTGCGAAACTTTTGACCAAGTAATCGATGATGCGGTGAGTGCGATGTAGCCCAGAGTCAAAATGATTGTGGCAAGTGTCAGCCATTTCTGTAATTTCATAATTACATGAAAACCGAGTACTCCGCCGTAAACAGTGAGTCCTACTGCAATTAGAAAGCCAATAACCATCGCAGTATGTCGATCAATGTGTCCGACTCGAGTGAAGACAGTTCCGGTGGCCAAAGTTGCAAGTGAGATAAGAACTGTTTCCCAGCCGACAAAGAGCAGATAGGAGAGAAAACCGGGAATCACATTTCCTTTGCTACCGAAAATACTGCGCGACAAAACCAAGGTCGGTGCATTAGATCGCTTGCCTGCTAAAGAACTCAGCGCGACAACAAGAAATGAGAGAACGGTGCCGATCAGCGCGGCAAGTGTTGCTTGCCAGAATGAGATACCAAAGCCTAAGAAGAATGAGCCGTACGAAAGTGCAAGTAGTGAAACGTTGGCACCACACCAAGGCCAGAAGAGATCGCGCGCTCTTCCTTGGCGTTCTTGATCTGAGATGACATTGATGGAATTTGTCTCCAGATTAAATTGTGACTTCACCCGCCAATTCTACTTGCGACGTAAGGTGAATGCGAAGTGAACCGCGATGCCAATTGCGATTCCCCAAATTAGATCGATCGCTAAAGTGCAGATCGCTGTTACCACGAGAGTTACTGCTACTGACCGAGTAGTGCGCAGAGATTCCATAATGCTGCGCGGATTGAGCATTCGAAAACTAGTGCCGATCAATACTGCGCCAATTGCGGCACTTGGAATCTGGCTCACCAATGGTGCGGCGATGAAGACCATGATGAGAAG
>JBAXNY010000072.1:0-5960 GCA_037133535.1 Actinomycetes bacterium | reverse complement strand
GTGCTGCGCTCATCTTTGCTCTTCCGCTCTATTCGTTTTTCGTCTGTGAAATTTTTTGGAAACCGTAGTAGTAACTCTAGTGCGAGAGGAATTTCTCGGCATCTAGAGCGGCTTGGCAGCCAGAGCCTGCCGCAGTAATTGCTTGGCGATAGGTGTGATCAACCAAGTCCCCACAGGCGAAGACACCTGAGAGATTTGTTCGAGTCGATCGCCCCTCTGCCTTCACATAGCCCTCGTTGTCGAGATCAATCTGTCCGATAATAAGTTCGCTCCGAGGAATGTGGCCGATTGCAACGAAGAGGCCGGTGAAGTCGCGCTTGCTTTCGCTGCCCGTAACAGTGTCACGCAATTGCAACGCTTCAACTTTTGCTTCACCTAGAACATCTGTAACTTCGGTATTCCAGAGGACTTCAATCTTTGGATTAGATAAAACGCGCTCCACCATAATCTTTGAAGCACGAAATTCGCTGCGACGATGAATCAGGACAACTTTGCTTGCAAACTTGGTGAGAAAACTCGCCTCTTCCATTGCAGAGTCTCCGCCACCGACAACAGCAATTGTTTGGTCGCGGAAGAAGAAACCATCGCAAGTTGCACACCAAGAAACACCGCGGCCAGAAAGGCGCTTCTCATTCTCTAAACCGATCTCTTTATATGCAGATCCAGTTGCAAGAATTACTGCCTTTGCACGAATGACATTTCCTGAACCATCTTTAAGAACTTTAATAGGTGACTTCAAATCCATCTCTACGATGTCATCGGTAATTAATTGTGCGCCAAATCGTGCCGCTTGCTTGCGCATTGAATCCATCAGGTCAGGACCCATAACGCCATCAGTAAAACCAGGAAAATTCTCAACTTCAGTTGTATTCATTAATGCGCCACCGGCGGTAACTGAACCTTCATAAATGATTGGTTCTAGTTGGGCGCGAGCTGCGTAAATTGCAGCGGTGTAACCGGCAGGACCTGAGCCAACAATTACCAGGTTATGGACTTTCTCATTGCTGTTCATGACATCTGACATAACGCAAGTTTATGAGGATTTATTCCGATTGATGGCAATGGCGCGAGTGATTTGCCTCTTGGCCAATGAAAGAGCGCCAGCAACTTCGCTGATATGCAGAAGACGCGCAACAAGGAAGTAACCAATTCCAGAAAGAGTGAGAAGAAGAAATAATTCCAATAAACGCGTTATGAGTGAGTGTTCATTGGAATTCCATCCAGCCAAATTAGCGAAGAGTGCAAAAGGCCCCATTCCTAGCAGGCCAGCGAATAGGAGGCGCGCATGTTGGCCAAGAAATCCTGAGATTGCCAAGTGGCCAATATGCTTTCGAAGAAGTGCAACAGTGGGAAAGAGACCGAGGATGTAACTTAATGAGAAGGCCAAACCTAATCCCACTGTGACCCACTCATTAGGAATGGTTGCCAAGAAGAGATAGGAGAGGGCAACTGAAATCAGGTTAATGAAGATAATCGAGAGAACTTGAGTTCTTGTATCTTCAAATGCGTTGAAACCACGAATCAGAATTAAGTTAATGCTAAATGCAACAAGGCCGATTCCTAGCGCCGAAAGAACATAACCGATGTATGCCGCATCTTTCTGAGCGATACCAAAGAATAAAACTCGGGTGATCATTGGACCAAAGAGAAGGAAGGCCAAACCGCTAGGGACTGTAACAACTCCCACCAATTTAATAGCACGAGTTAAATTCTCTTTCACTTCAAGTGATTTCTTTGCGATTGCAAGTTCGGATAAATGTGGCAGTAGCGCAGTGACGATAGAGATTGTGACAATTGAGTAAGGCAACATCATGATGAGGTAGGCATTTCCAAAAGGCGTAAAGCCAACACCAGTTGTGATTCCCGCCTTTGCACTTCGTACCGCAGCAGTGGTTGAAACATTGACCGTTACTAGATAACCAAGCTGTGAAATAAGAACATAAACCAGAGTCCAGCCAGCCAGAGTAAATGATTTTCCTAAACCAGATAGGCCAAATACGGGGCGAAGATGAATGCCGCTGCGCCGCAATACTGGAATAAGAATGAGAGCTTGTGCGACAACTCCCAGAGTTGTCCCCCAACCGAGAATTTGAATTTGGTTGGAAGAAATTGTGGCGCTGGTGAGATCTGGAACCTCAATCAAGAAGATGGCAAAGATCGCAATAACAATTAAATTGTTGAGAATTGGCGCCCACATTAGAGGAGCGAAAGAGCCGCGCGAATTAGCTACCTGGCCCAACATTGTGAATAGACCCAAGAAGAAGATCTGTGGCAAGCAGTAACGCATGAAATCAACGGTGAGCATAAATTCATTTTCAAAGCCCGCGGTTGCAAACTCTGGTGCATAGATGCGCACCAGAGTTGGTGCAAAGAGAATTCCTAGCACCACGAGTGCTAAGAGGATTGTGCTGATCGTTGTCACAAGGCGAGAGGCAAATGCAATTCCGCCATCTGGATCGCCAAAGGCGCGAATAAGTTGTGGCACAAAGATTGCAGTAAGTGCTCCACCGACCAGCAAGTTGTAGAGAATATTTGGCATTGTGTTGGCGACGTTGTAACCATCTGCAAGTAGCGCAGTGCCAAGAACAGCAACCAGTAGCACGCTTCGAATAAATCCAGTGATACGGGAGAGAATTGTTCCAACGGCCATTACACCGGAAGCGCGGAAGAGTTCGTTATTTTTCATTTCCGTGACTTCTTAATGCGTCGCACACTCTGCGCAGTTGCCCCAAGGAGCAGGAGAATGCCAGAACCGGTTGTAAACCAGGTTACGCGAGGGCTAATCACTGAAAGATTGAGCGAGAGGGCAGACGACTTACCAAATTCAACACCCTTGGAGTTTTTGAACTGGGCGAGAACTTCTACCGAACCAGATGCAATAACGGTTACGGGAACTGTAATTTGGATTTTGGATTTCGCTGGAATTGTTATGTTCTTAACATTTGAAATTCTAATTCGCGAATTGAGTGGGAAGAGATCTAAATCAACAGTGACTGGCTGTAAGTAGTTGTTGATGAGAGTGACCGGAACCTTCTCATGCTCTGAAGTAAGGCGATATTTTCCTGGCACGACCATTAAATTGCGATAGGTGCTCTCCAGCGCCAACCGCGCACTCTCAGAGATTGCACTTCGCTCACTCTTACTTAGTCCTACTGCAAATACTTTCGCTAATTCCATACGGAATTGATCAAGCGAACCAGCGGGCACTGCAGTACTGAGGAGAAGAGTCTCCTTACGGATCATTGTGTAGGAATCAACAAGGGATTGGTTAATTAAAATTTGTGCTGATGTTCCGGTATTTTCGCCACAGGGCAGAATTGCACGTTCTAATACAAGCTCCAATTTGCTCTGCGCAGCGCTGCAATAGAAGCGCAATTCGCTGGGAGCAAAGCGTTTGAGAAATACTGCATCTGCATTTGCATAGGGCATAACTTCAACATCACCAAAACGAGTTACGGTGCGAAGGGCGGCTAACCAATTCTTTGCTAAATCAGTTCCAGTTCCAGTTTGGCCATCTCCAAATTTGTAAGGAGTGCTCATGGCGTTGATGTCATCAATAAGTGCGGTATCAATCACCCATTTCTTTGCACCAGTTGGCGCAGCGAAGACGAGTTGGCCTAACCTGCCATTGGGTGTGATCAATCCAGCAAGAGAGTCATCGCTAAATTTGCCCATGAGATCGCGATGTGGTTTCTCGGTAAGAGTTATTATGGTTGCTGCGCTACTTGTAGGAATTGTGAAGAATATAAAAGTTAAGGTAAAGAATATTCCGATCGCTGCGCGAACCGCTCTCATGGTTTCAATTCGCCACTTCGTGCAATCAATTTCTTCTCATCTGGGTAGGCGAGTTTCTCAATGATCTCATCCAGTGGAAACCAGCCAACTTCATCAACTTCACTCACCTGTGGTGCAAGTTTTCCGCCCACCTCTTTAAAGAGATAGTGATGCACTGTCTTATGAATTCGTTTTCCTCCGGCCATAAACCAGAAATCAATAATTCCAAGGGAGCGGGAGATTTCACTCGTGATTCCAGTTTCTTCTGCGACTTCGCGGATCGCAGCTTGCTCTGGAGTTTCGCCAGCTTCGATATGTCCTTTAGGCAGCGACCATAAGAGTCGCTCACGCGATGCATCCTTCTGATCGATTCGCCCAATGAGTAAGCCTTTTGTGCCAGAGAAATCAACGACTAAACCACCGGCACTTACTTCATCGACGCGTTTTGCAAAGGGGCGTGCGCTCTTGCTTCGCGGCGCACTACTTTTTTTCTGCTCGTTCGAGCCAGATGAAGCTAAATCTTGTGGGGAGCGATTGGAGGGGCGCCTGCGCCGCTTCTTCCTTTTCGTACCTTCGCTGCCCGCACCAGGTGCCGGGGTCATGGAGCAAGGGTACTGCTCTAGCCTTATCTATTGTGGCTAGCCAAGAAAAATCTCAGAGTGCGCCCCTGTCTGCGGCAGGGGAATTAGCGATCCGTTCGCTCATTGAACGCGCACCACTTGCTAGTTCATTAGCTGCGGCATTTAAGGCTGAAGGTCAGACACTTGCTCTCGTTGGCGGTTCAGTGCGCGATGCAATTTTAGGTCGACTCAGCAACGATCTTGATTTCACAACATCTGCGCGCCCTGACCTTACAAAGAAGATTCTCAATTCATGGGCAGATCATGTGTGGGATACCGGAATTGCATTTGGAACTGTCGCGGGCAAAAAAGATGAGACAACAGTGGAAGTAACAACATATCGAAGTGATGTGTACTCATCTGATACTCGCAAGCCTGAAGTTCAATATGGCGACACCATTACTGGTGATTTGCTTCGCCGCGATTTCACAGTCAATGCAATGGCACTTGAACTTACAAGTGCTTCCCCAGAATTTATCGATCCATTTAATGGGCTTGCAGATTTAGCGGCAAAGATTTTACGAACACCGAACACTGCAGAGAATTCTTTCTCTGATGATCCACTGCGCATGATGCGCGCGGCACGCTTTGCCAGCCAATTGCAATTTGCGATTTCACCCGATGTCTTAACGGCGATGAAAGCAATGGCAGATCGAATTTCAATTGTCTCTGCCGAACGTGTGCGCGATGAAATAATTAAAATGCTCATGTCGAATAGTCCCCGAGTCGGTCTTACGATCTTGGTGGAGACTGGAATTGCTGCACTTGTCCTGCCAGAGCTACCAAAGCTGCAACTTGAGATAGATGAGCATCACCATCACAAAGATGTTTACGAGCACACCCTCACTGTTTTAGAACAGGCAATTGGGTTAGAAGCACGATTAGGTGGCCCGAATTTAATTAATCGTTTAGCTGCATTGCTGCATGACATTGGCAAGCCAAAGACACGTGCATTAATTGAAGGCGGCGGCGTCTCCTTCCATCACCACGAAATTGTGGGAGCCCGAATGGCTACTGCCCGATTGAAAGCGCTCCGCTTTGATGGCGAGACGATTGAGGCGGTAGCGACATTAGTTGCGCTGCACCTTCGTTTTCATGGTTATGGCGATGGCGAATGGACCGATTCTGCAGTGCGTCGCTATGTACGCGATTCTGGAGAGTTACTGGAACATCTTCATGTTCTCACGAGGGCAGATTGCACAACGCGAAATAAACGCAAAGCTGAGCACCTCTCTCATGTTTATGACACGTTAGAAGCGCGCATTGGCGTACTTATGGAGGCGGAAGAGTTAGCGAAGATTCGTCCAGATTTAGATGGCCAACAGGTGATGGGGTTACTCAATCTCAAACCATCGCGCGAAGTTGGACAAGCCCTCGATTTCTTAATGGAGTTGCGTCTAGAGCGTGGGCAAATTGGTGAAGCGGCCGCGACGGAAGAACTTATGGCGTGGTGGCGCGCTAGATCTGACTCTTAAAGTTCTTCTTGTTCAGAAGTGTTACGCCTACAAGTAAGTAAATTGCCGAAATAAAGAATGGCAAGAAGAGTGATTTACCACTTGGTGGAAG
>JBAXNY010000071.1:0-5995 GCA_037133535.1 Actinomycetes bacterium | reverse complement strand
GCAGTAATTTTCTTGAGTTCATGTAGTTCCTGATTTGCTGTTTCGCGCGCCTCTTTAGCAAGTTCGAATTCACCAAGAGATGCTGCGTGGGTTTCATTGATTTTCTGCTCGACAGATTGAGATTGAACGCTCTGGCCGACCATAATGATGGAGAGAAGCACTAGTTGTAGGAAGGTCTGTGCAATCCAGGCGACGATAATGATGGTGTCACCAGATTTGATTGCATTAGGTAGGGAGATGAGAGCGATCGCGGCGAAGAGGTAGGCGCACCACATGGTGCTCACACCAGATGTGATCTTCTCCGCTAATTTTCGATTGAATTGTGCAATTGCGCTCATCAAGAATCCCCATTTCTTCTCAGTGAGAGTCTACGCAGCGCGGGGGTAGTGATCTCTTTCATGACCTACGCCATACCCACTTTCTTGCCCCATCCCTATACTTGCCGCATGAGAAGCGCACACTGGTACGGCGGCACAGATCGAGATTCCTATATTCACCGGGCATGGATGCGGCGAGGCATTCCTAATGATGCATTTGATGGTCGCCCCCACATCGCAATCGCCAATACCGGCTCAGACCTTGCGCCATGTAACTCACACTTCGATGAGTTAATGCAGCATGTGAAGAATGGTATTTGGGAGGCAGGCGGTGTTCCGCTCGAGATGCCAGTAATCGCAATTGGTGAGACTCAAGTTCGCCCGACTGCGATGTTGTGGCGCAACATGGCAGCTATGGCAACAGAGGAATTAATTCGCGCAAATCCTATTGATGGTGTTGTTCTGCTCGGTGGTTGCGACAAGACAGTTCCGGCCGTTCTGATGGGCGCTGCATCTGCCAACTTGCCAGCAATTCTGGTTCCCGGTGGACCGATGCTTAATGGTTCTTATGAGGGCCGTCCCTTTGGTTGCGGTACCGATGTCTGGCGCCTGAGTGAAGAAGCGCGCGCTGGCAAGATTACAACTGAGAAATTCTTAAAGTCCGAGTCAGCAATGATTCGCAGCCGTGGTCACTGCAACACCATGGGAACTGCATCAACTATGGGTTGCATGGCAGAAGCACTGGGAATGACACTTCCTGGAACTGCCGGAACTCCCGCACCAGATAGTCGCTTGCTACAAGCCGCGCAAGAATCTGGTCGTCGCATCGTTGCGATGGTGAAAGAAGATCTCAAGCCAAGTGATGTTATGACTCGTGGCTCTTTCGTTAATGCAATTACCGCATTAGCTGGAATCGGTGGCTCTACTAACGCAGTAGTCCACTTACTTGCAATTGCAGGACGCCTCGGAATTGATCTCAAGCTAGAAGATTTCGATGAAATCGGCTCACACATTCCACTATTGGTCAATCTCCAACCAGCCGGTGAATTCCTCATGGAAGATCTCTTCCGCGCTGGTGGCCTGCTTGCAGTTCTCAAAGAACTCAAGCCAAAGCTGGATAAGAGTGCAATAACTGTTACAGGTAAGCCACTTGTGAATTATCTTGATGATCACGAGATTCTCGATGGCAACGTTATCAAGACTTATAACGCACCGCTTCAAGAGTCGGCTGGTATCGCAATTCTGAAGGGAAACATTGCACCACTTGGTGCAGTTATTAAACCTGCCGCAGCAAGTCCAGAGCTACTCAATCACCGTGGACCAGCACTTGTCTTTGAGAGCGTAGAAGACCTACGCGCTCGCATCGATGATCCCAATCTCGATGTAACAAAAGATACGGTGTTAATTCTTCGTGGCTGCGGACCTAAGGGTTATCCCGGAATGCCAGAAGTTTCTAACATGCCACTTCCATCCAAGTTACTTGCACAAGGTGTCCGTGACATGGTTCGTATCTGTGATGGTCGTATGAGTGGAACTGCTTATGGCACTGTGATTCTTCACGTTGCACCAGAATCTGCTGCAGGTGGACCACTTGCAAAGGTTCGCACCGGTGACATCATCGTGCTCGATGTTCCTAATCGTTCGGTAAATATTGAAATCAGCGATGAAGAACTTGCTGCTCGACCACTCTCGGCCGAAGCAAGTGCTGCTTATGCAAATCCACCTCGCGGGTGGGAGCGCATTTACATTGATCACGTGATGCAGGCAGATCATGGCGCTGACCTTGATTTCTTGCGCGGCGCATCTGGTTCAAAAGTCGGACGCGAATCGCACTAATGGCACAACCAACGCACCTTCCTTCCAATCAATTTGATCACTTCTATCGTGGTGGTTATCGGATTGGAAAGTTGCGCAATGGTCCTGGCGGTCCAATGCGCCCGGAAGAGTGGATTGGTTCGTGCACCACACGGTTTGGTGAAGCAATAACCGGACTCTCCAAGCTACCTAGTGGTGAGTATTTGCGTGATGCAATTGCAGCAAATCCAACTGCCTGGTTAGGTGATGTGCATGTAGCCGCATTTGGTACCAGCATTGAAGTGTTGGTGAAGTTGCTCGATCCAGATCAACGCCTACCAGTTCACTATCACCCCAATAAGAAATTTGCGAAGCAACATTTAGCACTCGACCATGGCAAGACTGAGGCCTGGATTATTCTCGAAGCACCTGCAGGTAGTGGTGTTGGTTTGGGATTTGCTGAAGCAAAAAGTAAGACACAAGTGGAATCAATGATCAAAGCGATGGATTCCAAAGCCATGATCGATTCACTTCGTCGGATTGAAGTGTCGGTGGGCGATGCAATTTTGGTTCCTGCGGGAACGCCACATGCAATCGATGAAGGAATCTTCGTTCTGGAATTACAAGAGCCAACCGATCTATCAATTCTTTTAGAGTGGGAAGGCTTCGCTGTCGATGGCTTAGTTGATGGACATTTAGGACTTGGCTTTGATCTTGCCCTCGATGCACTCAATCTCAATCCACTCAGTGAATCTGAAATTTCACAATTGGTAACACGTCGCGGACTCTCTGGTGGCAGTGCACGCTCCATCTTTACATCAGCTGCAGATGACTTCTTCCGCGCTGATTTACTTCCCGGCGATGGCGCAAAAGTTGCAGCTGGCTATGGGGTATTTCTGACGCTAGAAGGCAGTGGAACGATGAGTTTTGCTGCTGCGCCAGATATTTCAGTAACGCGCGGTGATGCAATTGTGATTCCTTATTCAGCAGGTGAGTGGGCCTTACATGGCGCCACCGGAATTGTTGCTCGTCCACCACTAGCAAAATAGAAATTACGGACGAAGTTTCGCCCCTAATTTATGAATGTCATCAATTGTTTGTGCGCCAGCTAGCCCCATCGTTGTTACCAAGTCGCGCTTCATAATTTCAATCACACGATTTACGCCGCGTCCACCATCGGCCATGATCCCGTAGAGATAAGCACGGCCAATGAAGACCGCCTTGGCGCCCATAGCAATGGCGGCGTACACATCTTGGCCCGACATAATCCCACCATCAAGATAGACATCAACTTTCTTGCCCAGTGCTTTAACGATCTCTGGAAGTACTTCAATCGGAACCGTGCCACGATCAAGTTGGCGCCCACCGTGATTGGAAACCACAATTCCCTGCACACCAAGGGCGGCTACTCGCTTGGCATCGGCGACGCTTTGAATTCCCTTGACGATAATTGGCCCGCTCCACTGTTTCTGTAGCCACTTGATGTCATCGGTATTAATCGATGGATCAAAGATCACACCCGCTAACTCCACGAGAGAGCGATTCCAGCCACGAAATGCGGCGAACTCCAATTTCTTTGTTGTGATCATGTTGAACCACCAACGCGGTTTCTTGATGACTTGAAAGAGTGTGCCCCAATTAATTCGCGGTGGAATTGTGAGGCCGTTGCGTAAGTCACGAATGCGAAGACCAGCCAGGGGAGTGTCCACGGTGAGAATGAGTGCTTCGAATTTTCCTTCACGAGCTTGTGCGATCACATCGAGTGTGGTGGCGCGCTCTCTCATTAGATAGATTTGAAACCATTTACGTGCTTGGGGTACTGCCAGACCTAATTCGGCAGGTGATGTTGTGCCCATAGTAGAGAGGCCGTAAACCAAATTATTTGCAGCTGCAACTTCAGCAACTGCTGGCTCCCCGGTGTGGTGCATGAATCTTGTGTAACCAGTTGGCGCAAACATAATTGGAAGGTCAATTTTTTTACCGAGAATTTCTACCGTGGTATCGATGTGAGAAACATCGACCAGAGTTTGCGGATTAAATTCCACGCGATTGAGCGCATCACGAGTCCAGCCATAACTAATTTCATCGCTGGCAGATCCTTCGACGTAGTCATAGACCGCTTTGGGAACGCGGCGCTTTGCTAACTGGGCAAACTCATGCACCGTAAGAACTTGGGAACTGGGTTTGCGAATACGAGGGCGGCGCAATTCCAAAAGGGACCAGAGAAAAGGCAGATCTGGAAGTTGGCGTTTGCTCTTATAGCTGGGCTTAAAAGTCATGGGGCAACTTTAGGGCTTTGGCTGAGAAAAACTCTCAACTCATGGTTGAGGGGGCCACCCCGCATTCCAGTGAATTCTTAACTTTTGCGGAGGGTTCGTGTTGCTGGAATCACATATCTGGGGTTTACTTCCCAGTAACCAAACTAGAGGTTCACATTACTGACCCCCTGTATGTCGTGTGACACTCGATAGAGAATGGAATCGTGAATGCGCTTTAAACAATACAAATTAGCTGCAGTTGTCATGGCTGTTGCTCTCGTTGTTGCCGGTTGTGGCAGCAAGAACCAGATGGAAATCTTCACCTGGTGGGCATCAGGTGGCGAAGCTGCTGGTCTCAAGGGAATGACTGATGTCTTCACTAAGGAGAATCCAAAGCTCAAGTTCGTTAACGCAGCTGTCGCCGGTGGCGCAGGTGTAAACGCAAAGGCTGTTCTTATCAGCCGTATGGAAGCAAAGAATCCACCAGATACTTTCCAAGCACATGCTGGTCAAGAAATTGCTAGCTACATCAAGGCTGGAAATCTTGAGGATCTCACTTCACTCTACGCATCAGAAGGTTGGGACAAAGTATTCCCAGCCGGTCTGATCAAGACACTCACAATTGGTGGAAAGATTTACGGTGTTCCAGTAAACATTCACCGCGCCAACGTACTCTGGTGGAATCCAGCAGCTGCCAAGAAGGCCGGCATCACTGCCGCCCCAAAGACACTTGCTGAGTTCTTCACTGATCTTGAGAAGTTCAAGAAGAGTGGCATCGACGGAATCGCACTTGCAGGTAACGGCGACTGGGCAATTGCTCACCTCTTCGATTACACACTCCTTGCATCAATGGGTCCAGATAAGTACAACGGACTTTGGGATGGCAAAACTGCATGGTCAGGTCCAGAAGTAAAGGCAGCAATCGCTAACTTCAAGAAGATTCTTTCTTACGGAAATAGCGACAAGAGCCTTGACTGGCCAACAGCTGGAAAGCTTGTCACTTCCGGCAAGGCTGGCTTCTTCATCATGGGCGACTGGGCATCTGCACAGTGGCAATCTGATGGTCTCAAGCTCGGCACCGATTACACATTCGCTGCTGCACCTGGCACCGTTGGTATCTACCAGTGGCTATCTGACTCCTTCACACTTCCAGTTGGTGCAAAGCACAAAGAAGCTGCACTTGCTTGGTTGAAGGTTTGCGGATCACTTGCTGGTCAAGACACATTCAACCCATTGAAGGGTTCAATTGCAGTTCGTACCGACTCAGATCCAACTAAGTACGATGCTTACTTACAGTCAGCAATGGCAGACTGGAAGAAAGACACACTCGTTGGCTCAACAGTTCACGGCGTAAACATGAACAATGGTTTCATGGCTGCCTATAACACTGTTGTTGGTAAGTACTACAACGGTGGTGCAAAGGATGATGCAGGTTTCGCTATGGAACTCGCAGATGCTTTCACAGCTAATCCAAACGCCTAATAAGCACATCTCTATAAAGGTATAACGAAGGCAAGTTCTGGTGGGCAGATAGATTGCCCGCCAGAACTTGCATTTTAACTTTAAAAATAGAATTTTAGAGAGAGAAGTGAGGCCCCACTGATGCAGAAGCGCTTGAAGAGTCGC
>JBAXNY010000070.1:0-6021 GCA_037133535.1 Actinomycetes bacterium | reverse complement strand
AGTGCTAAACAGAACCTAGGTGAAAGATTTTTAGAGATCACACCACCTAATGCGGAGCCAATCGCAACAAAACTTCCCTCAACACTCCATAGCCAACCAAGTGCTGAAGTCGCAGTGCCCGATGGTCGGACCGCTTCCATAACCTCCCAATAGAAAATCTGAATTGCGCCACCGAAGAGTCCAGTGATTGCGCAGACAAGTGCCATGCTCCATCCCGGATATGTGATTGCAAGTGGAATCGTGGCAAGGAACCAGAAGAAATATGTGGCACGCATTGCACGCCAAGCAGATGCACGATTGGAAACTAAGCCAGCAACTAATCCGCCAGTGATGTTGCAAATACTCATGGCTCCGAGAATCCATGCAGTGCGATTGGGAACATGTTCGAGAGTGGCAAATGCCGGTACCGCTACATTGAAAGCGCCCCAACCTAAACCAAGGAAACACCCTTCCAACATCAAAACCTGCATTGCTTTATTGCGCCAGACTCCAGCAATTCCTGATTCGCGCACCTCTGGCACCCAATTTCGTGAAGCGCGAGAGAAGGCCAAGCCAATTCCACCGGTGAAAATTAAAATTGAACAGACAACAAAGGGCGATTGTGGATATTTAGAGAGTGAGAGTGCGGTCGCAACAACTGGCCCGAGCACTTGAGCAGCATTGAGCGATGAACTATCCATTGCATAAGCAGTCCGCAATTTCTCAGCTGGGACAACGCTTCTCCAGAGCGGTCTCACTGAGAGATTAATTGGAGGAGGTGTTGCACCAAGCACAAAGGCCGAGATTAAGAGCATGTGTGGGGAGTGCACGAAAATAATAGAGAACATAATTACCGAATAGAGCGGAACAAATATGCGGAGTACAAATGTCTGCCCTTTGATATCCATGACAGTTCCACGAAGCCCAGCAGTAAGTGAGCTGGCAATGGTGTTCACGCCGATAACGAGTCCGGCTAGTGGAATCGATTGTGTTTCATGGATTGTTTTGAAGAAGAAGGAGAGCCCGATCGAGCCATAAGCGATACGTGCAGGGAATGTGGCGACCAAGAGGTATTTCACATATTTGATACGTAAAACCTCGCCATAGCGCTTCATATGCTTCGAGTTTACTTGCGTAAAGGCTCGGAATTGACCCCAAACGCACCTGCGCCGTACCCTTAGCGCTCCCTGTCCCTACTACTTTCTATCCCTACGGAGCACCTTGAGCACCTCACCAGTAATCGCAGTAAATGATGTTGGATCAGCCGCCGATTTTATGGCCGCAATTGAAGGAACCATTAGAAACTTTAATGATGGTGACCTTGTTGAAGGAATTATCGTCCAAGTTGATCGTGAAGAAGTTCTTGTAGATATTGGTTATAAAACTGAGGGTGTCATCCCATCACGCGAACTTTCAATTCGTCACGATGTTGACCCAAGTGAGCTCGTCAAAGTTGGCGACAAAGTTGAAGCTTTAGTTTTACAGAAAGAAGATAAAGAGGGCCGTCTGATCCTCTCCAAGAAGCGCGCTCAGTACGAGCGTGCCTGGGGCGACATCGAAGGCAAGAAAGAGCGTGACGAAGTTGTCACCGGTCTTGTTATCGAAGTTGTTAAGGGTGGTCTCATCGTTGACATCGGACTACGCGGCTTCTTGCCAGCATCGTTGGTAGAAATGCGTCGCGTTCGCGATCTCACTCCTTACATCGGCAAAGAGGTTGAGTGCCGGATTATTGAATTAGATAAGAATCGCAACAACGTAGTTCTTTCACGTCGCGCCTTCCTTGAGCAGACACAATCTGAGTCACGTACAACTTTCTTGAATCAACTTCAAAAGGGTCAAGTACGTACCGGTGTTGTCTCATCTATCGTTAACTTTGGCGCATTCGTCGATCTTGGCGGCGTTGATGGTTTGGTACACGTTTCCGAACTCTCATGGAAGCACATCGATCATCCCAATGAGGTTGTCGAAGTTGGCGACGAAGTAACTGTTGAAGTTCTCGAAGTTGATTTCGAGCGTGAGCGCGTATCACTCTCACTCAAGGCAACTCAAGAAGATCCATGGCAGGCATTTGCTCGTACTCACACAATTGATCAAGTTGTCCCAGGTGAAGTAACCAAGCTTGTTCCATTCGGTGCATTTATTCGGGTACACGAAGGCATTGAAGGCTTAGTTCACATCTCCGAGTTAGCAGAGCGCCACGTAGAAATCCCAGAGCAAGTTGTGCAAGTGGGAGATCAACTCTTTGTAAAGATTATTGACATCGATCTTGAGCGTCGCCGTATCTCTCTCTCATTGAAGCAAGCTAATGAGGGCCAAGAAGTAGAGGTTGAAGCATTCGATCCAACTCAATATGGAATGCCAGCTCGTTATGACGCAGCCGGCAACTTTATTTATCCTGAAGGCTTTGATTCAGATTCTCAAGAGTGGAAGCCTGGATTTGAGTCACAGCGTGAAGAGTGGGAACGTCAGTATGCAGAAGCGCAAGCACGATTCATTGCGCATAAGAAGCAGAAATCAGAAGCTAAAGCAGCAGATGCTGCAGCTACTGTGGCTGAACCTGCAGCTGAATAAACTGCCTTGGCAACTGTTGGCCTTACCGGCGGAATCGGTTCGGGCAAGTCTGTAGTTGCAGGAATTTTCTCTGATCTTGGAGCGGCCGTTCTCGATGCAGATTTTCTAGCACGATCTGCACTCGAGCGCGGTACTCCTGGATTTGATCAAGCAGTTGCAACATTTGGTGATCAGATTCTCAAAGATGGTCAGATTGATCGTCGCGCACTGGGCGAGATCGTCTTCAATAATCCGCAAGAGCGAGCAAAACTTGAGGCAATCGTTCATCCGCAAGTTCGTGCCCTCTTTCTTGGGGCAGTAGCGCAAACTGGCGCAGGCGAAGTTCTCGTATATGAGATTCCACTTTTAGTAGAAACTTCTGCGGCGGAGCACTTTGATTTCATTATTACCGTAGAGAGCGATTTAGAAACACGCCATGAACGCTTGATTAATCGCGGCCTGCTCTCACATGAAATATCAGCCCGAATTTCAGCGCAAGCCACAAGTGAAGAAAGAATCGCGCAATCTGATGCAGTGATCTATAACAATGGTTCACGCGAGGAGCTATTGAGCCAGGTAGAACGCATCTGGTCAGAGTTGATTACGCCCCTACTGCGCGCGAAATAGTGGAAGTAAGTAGGCTTACCAAATGCGACCAGTTTCGGATCTCGAGCGCCGGGTTGAGCCATTTCAGGTTATTAGCGATTATGTTCCTGCCGGCGATCAGCCACAAGCAATTGAAGAGATAGTTCGTCGCATTGAACGCGGCGATCAAGACATTGTCTTATTGGGCGCCACTGGTACTGGAAAGTCAGCCACCACTGCCTGGTTAATCGAGCGCTTGCAACGACCTACCTTGGTTCTTGCACCGAATAAGACCCTTGCCGCCCAACTTGCTAATGAATTCAAAGAGTTGCTTCCTAATAATGCGGTGGAATATTTCGTTTCTTACTACGACTACTACCAACCTGAGGCCTATGTGCCACAGACCGATACCTTCATCGAGAAGGATTCCAGCGTCAACGAAGAGGTGGAGCGTCTTCGACATTCGGCCACCAATTCGCTGCTCACTCGCCGCGATGTAATTGTGGTGGCAACCGTGTCTTGTATTTATGGCCTCGGTACCCCGCAAGAGTATGTAGATCGCATGATTCGCCTCAAGGTGGGAGATAGCATCGAGCGCAATACCTTGCTGCGCCGCTTTGTCGATGTGCAATACAAGCGCAATGACATTGCATTTGAACGTGGCACCTTTCGAGTGCGTGGCGACACGGTCGAGATCATTCCGATGTATGAAGAGCTGGCAATTCGGATTGAAATGTTCGGTGATGAGATCGAGAAGATCACCAGTCTCAACCCGTTAACCGGTGAGATCGTGCGCGATGAAACCGAAATGTATGTATTCCCTGCGACGCACTATGCCGCCGGTCCAGAAACAATGAAGCGCGCTATGGCAGATATCCAAGCCGAACTCGATCCAGCGGTAGCGAATTTTGAGAAGCAAGGAAAGTTACTGGAAGCCCAACGCCTTCGAATGCGCACCACATTTGATCTTGAGATGATGGCGCAGATTGGATTCTGTAGTGGCATCGAGAATTACTCCAGGCACATCGATGGTCGAGCTCCTGGTACTGCGCCTAATTGTTTACTTGATTACTTCCCCGAGGATTTCCTCGTTGTCATTGATGAATCACATGTGAGCGTTCCACAACTTGGCGCAATGTTTGAAGGCGATGCATCACGCAAGCGCACGCTAGTTGAGCACGGCTTCCGACTTCCCAGTGCGATGGATAATCGCCCGCTGACATTTCCAGAGTTCCTCGATCGGGTAGGGCAGAAGGTTTATCTCTCGGCAACACCTGGCACCTACGAGATGACCAAAGTAAATGGTGATGTTGTAGAACAGGTGATTCGCCCAACTGGGTTAGTTGATCCAAAAATCATTATCAAACCAGTCACTGGTCAGATTGATGATTTGCTGAGTGAAATTAAAATTCGTGCTGAAAAGAATGAACGAGTTCTTGTGACGACGCTTACTAAGAAGATGTCAGAGGATCTCACTGAATACCTGCACGAGCGAGGTGTACGTGTGCGCTATCTCCACTCTGAAGTGGATACGTTGCGCCGGGTTGAATTACTTCGCGAGCTGCGCAGTGGTGAATACGATGTATTAATTGGTATCAACTTGCTGCGCGAAGGTTTAGATCTACCGGAAGTTTCATTAGTGGCAATTCTTGATGCAGATAAAGAGGGCTTCTTGCGCTCTGCCACCTCCCTTATTCAAACTATTGGTCGTGCAGCTCGAAATGTTTCAGGCGAGGTACACATGTATGCCGACAACATCACTAATTCGATGGCGAAGGCAATTGATGAAACAAATCGCCGCAGAGCCAAGCAAGTTGCTTACAACCTCGAACGAGGCGTTGACCCGCAACCATTGCGTAAGAAGATTGCTGACATCACTGATCTGATCACTCGCGAAGGTGAAGACAGTGATGCACTTCTAGCCGGCGGAAAGAATAAGCGGGGGAATACGCCCGCGATCGGCCTGCATTCGAAGTCCCTTGCATCTCTACCCAGACAGGAATTACTTGCGCTGATAGAGTCCCTCACCGATCAAATGCGTAGTGCGGCCAGTGACCTTCAATTCGAATTAGCTGGCAGATTGCGCGATGAGATCAAAGATCTAAAGCGAGAGCTACGCGACATGGAAACGGCGGGTACCTAAGTGGAGAACGACCGCCTCATTATTCGTGGTGCGCGCGAACATAATCTCAAAGATGTATCACTCGATCTGCCGCGCAATGCGCTGATCTGCTTCACTGGCCTATCTGGTTCGGGAAAATCTAGCCTTGCCTTCGACACAATTTTTGCCGAAGGACAGCGTCGCTACGTTGAATCACTGAGTGCTTATGCTCGCCAATTCTTAGGTCAGATGGATAAGCCCGATGTTGATTTTATTGAAGGCTTATCGCCGGCGGTTTCGATCGATCAGAAATCAACTAATCGCAATCCACGATCCACGGTAGGAACAATCACTGAAGTTTATGATTACCTTCGCCTACTCTTTGCTCGCGCTGGTAAGCCTCATTGCCCTAAGTGTGGCAAAGCAGTTACTCGTCAAAGTCCGCAAGCAATTGTCGATCAAATTCTCGAGATGCCAGCGACCACAAAGTTCCAAGTTCTCGCCCCAGTTGTGCGGGCCCGCAAAGGTGAATTCGTCGATCTCTTTCAAGAGTTAGTGACTCAAGGATATTCCCGTGCTCGAGTAGATGGCACAACGATCGAACTCACCGAGCCACCAAAGTTGAAGAAGCAAGAGAAACACACAATTGAAGTTGTCATCGATCGCCTGACGGCAAAGGCAGAGTCAAAATCTCGCCTCACGGACTCGATTGAAACTGCTCTGAAATTGGCGCAAGGAATTGTGGTTTTAGATTTTGTTGATGCAAAGGGTGCAGAGAACGAGCGCACCTACTCCGAACACATGGC
>JBAXNY010000069.1:0-6089 GCA_037133535.1 Actinomycetes bacterium | reverse complement strand
GTCTGGCAAGTAAGCGGTTATGTCATGGCGCTCTTTCTTGCCGGCTTTCGCGGCATCCCTGATGAAATGCGCGAAGCTGCACGAGTTGATGGCGCAACCGAATTTCAAATTTATCGCCAAATTCTCTTTCCACAGTTAAGTCCAACATTCCTTACCGTTCTTATTATTTTGGGCCACATATCCATGAAGGTCTTTGATTTGATTGTTGGTATTTCTGGCAAGAGTTATGTCACCAAGGTGCTTTCGGTCTACATGTGGCAGGTCACTTTCGATGCCACGAACTTCGCTAAGGGTTCTGCGATTGCCATCTTCCTCCTTCTTCTGATCGCAGTCGTTGTTATTCCTTATCTCCGTTATGTTAATAAGTCAGAGGAGATGAAGTAATGTCATCATCAATTGCCGACCGCGTTATTAATTCAAAAGACATTAGCCGAAATCGTCGCAAACTCGGCTTCAAAGGCACGGCTTGGTTAATTGCCCGCTACGTCGGTTTGATATTCCTCTTTGCCTTTGCAGTCTTGCCAATCTATGTAATGGTGATCAATTCATTTAAAGGCATAACTGGCGTTAGCCAAGTAAATGCATTCAACTTTCCTACACATCTAAATTTTTCGGCCTGGCCAGCTGCCTGGGCAGTTCTGCAAGTGCCCATGCTTCGAACTTTGGCCTTCGTTCTTCAATCATCGATTATCTCTGCAATTCTCGGATCGATTAATGGTTACGTAATCGCTAAATGGCGCTTCAAGGGATCCAAATTAGTTTTCACTCTCTTCCTCTTTGGAATGTTCATTCCCTACCAAGCGATCATGATTCCGCTGGTGCAATTCAATAACCGCATGGGTCTTGGGGGCTCGATTTACACATTGGTCTTGGCACACGTGGTTTATGGAATTCCAATTTGTACTCTGATCTTCCGCAATTACTACGCAGCGATCCCAGATGAAATCATTGAAGCAGCTCGCGTTGATGGTGCCAGCATGGTTTACATCTACCGCACCATTATCTTGCCGCTCTCGATTCCATGCTTTGTAGTGGTTCTAATCTGGCAATTCACCTCAGCGTGGAATGACTTCCTCTTTGCGATCTTCCTTACTGGTGGCGCACCAAACTTGGCTGTTGCAACTACCGCCTTGAACTTCCTTACTGGCAGTGGCAACCAGATCTACTACGGAACAAATATGACTGCATCGTTGATCGTTTCGATTCCAACGCTCTTGGTCTACATGTTCCTTGGTCGCTACTTCTTGCGCGGCCTTCTCAGCGGTTCACTTAAGGGTTAAATCACTCGCAATTAGGCACATCACTGCCACCTGCTCGGTTAGGCTTGCGCCATGTCAAAAGTACTTGCATCTCTTCCCGTTGGAGAGAGAGTGGGAATCGCCTTCTCTGGCGGACTTGATACTTCGGTAGCTGTTGCATGGATGCGAGCAAAAGGTGCAGTTCCTTGCACCTACACCGCAGATCTTGGTCAATATGATGAAGCCAACATCAGCACGGTTCCAGATCGCGCAAAGGAATATGGCGCAGAGATCGCACGGTTAGTTGATTGCAAACTCTCACTTGTTGAAGAGGGTTTTGCCGCAATTGCCTGCGGTGCATTTCATGTCCGCTCCGGTGGAAAGCAATATTTCAACACCACACCACTAGGTCGCGCTGTTACCGGAACGCTATTAGTGCGCGCAATGCTTCAAGATAAAGTGGAAATTTGGGGCGATGGTTCGACCTACAAGGGCAATGACATCGAACGTTTCTATCGTTACGGACTTCTTGCCAATCCTAATCTTCGAATTTACAAGCCATGGCTTGATGCAGATTTTGTTCGCGAATTAGGTGGGCGCAAAGAGATGTCCGAGTGGTTGGTTGCAAACAAACTTCCTTATCGCGACAGCACTGAGAAGGCTTACTCGACCGATGCCAACATTCTTGGCGCAACCCATGAAGCAAAAACGCTAGAACTACTAGAGACATCCATTGAAATTGTCGATCCCATCATGGGCGTACGTTTCTGGGATGAATCGGTAAAGATTGCCAGTGAAGATGTGCGCATTAACTTTGTGCAAGGTCGCCCAGTTGCTATTAATGGCAAGGAATTAGATAGCGTCGCTCTGCTCCAAGAAGCTAATAAAATTGGTGGGCGTCATGGTCTTGGTATGTCTGATCAAATCGAAAATCGGATTATTGAAGCAAAGAGTCGTGGCATTTATGAAGCACCAGGAATGGCGCTTTTATTTATCGCTTACGAGCGCTTAATCTCTGCAATCCACAATGAAGACACTATTGCTAACTACCATGCTGAAGGTCGTCGCTTGGGTCGCCTGCTTTATGAAGGTCGTTGGCTCGATCCACAAGCACTGATGTTGCGCGAATCGCTGCAACGTTGGGTGGCATCTGCAGTGACGGGTGAAGTGACTCTTCGCCTTCGTCGCGGTGATGATTTCTCCATTATTAATACCACTGGGCCAGCATTTAGTTACCACCCAGAGAAATTATCTATGGAGCGCACTGAAGGTGCGGCATTTGGTCCAGTTGATCGCATTGGTCAACTCACCATGCGCAACCTTGATATTGCAGATACACGTGCGAAATTGGAGCTTTACCGCGACCAAGGCCAACTCGGCGGTGGCGAATTTAAACTTGTCCGTGAATTAGATAGCGGTAACGAGAAGTAATTATCGCTTAGCAGCTCGTGAATATTGATGTGGGAATGGTACTTGAGCACCGAGCACATGTGCTGCTTCAAATGCCCAATGTGGATTGCGCATCATCTCGCGTGCCAGCATCACTGCATCTGCTTTACCCGAAGTCAGAATCTCTTCGGCTTGCTTAGGCTCGGTAATTAGTCCAACTGCACAGGTAGCGATACCTGCCTCTTTGCGAATACGTTCGGCAAATTGCACTTGAAAGCCAGGAGCAACTGGAATTTTAGCATCGTGAACTAGCCCACCGGTTGATGTGTCAATTAAATCAACGCCACTTTCCTTGAGTTTTTTAGCAAGTTCAACTGATTCTTCAATTGACCATCCGCCATCTACCCAGTCGGTTGCAGAGATGCGAACAAAGAGGGGAGTAGTTTCCGGAATTGATTGACGAACCTCTCGAACAACTTCCAAGAGGAAGCGAGAGCGATTTTCAAGTGAGCCGCCATATTCGTCGTTGCGCTGATTAGAAAGTGGCGATAAGAATTGGTGGAGCAAGTAACCATGTGCTGCATGTATTTCAATCACATCAAAGCCGACATTGATTGCGCGCTTAGCTGCGACGCCCCATGCCTTTGTTGTTGCGGCGATTTCTGCAATAGTAAGTGCGCGCGGTGCGGGCATGCCATGGAATGCGATCTCTGATGCGGAAACGCTCTGCCAACCGCCCTCTGCTTCACTTGCAATCGGATGATCACTTCCTGGAAGTGTTGTTGAACCCTTGCGCCCGGCGTGCGCTAATTGAATTCCAATGAGTGAGCCTTGACTATGAACAAAATCTGCGATGGGACGAAATGCTTCGGCCTGGTCATCGCGCCAGAGACCAACGCAGCCAATTGAGATGCGACCTTCCGGCACAACGCCAGTTGCCTCGACCATCACTAAGCCCGCACCGCCAACTGCAAAAGAGCCAAGGTGGACCATGTGCCATGGGCCGATCAGGCCATCCGGTGCCGAGTACTGACACATCGGACTTACCCAGGCTCGGTTGCGGGCAGTAGCCCCCCGGAGGGGGTAAGGCTGGAATAATTGCACGCTCATGTGGCTCCCTTTTACGCAAGAGTAGGGTGAATTTTTCGGGTTTTCTGAGAAAAAGTGGGCAATTTACGTTGCAGATGTCACATTTTCTGGGAGCATAGGGCGTCTGCCTGTGCAACCCCTTGTTCTTGGGCGGAAGTTTATAGGTCCGTGGCCACTCCGGTCTTAGACCTCTCGACATGGAGGCTTATTTCAATGATTAACCTAACTAGCGGTCAATGGGGCACGTTGTACAACGTATTCTCATTTGGCTTGATCTCGATGCTTGCATGCACCGTCTTCACACTAGTGTCACAAAGTCGTGTACTTCCTAAGTACCGCAGTGCGCTTGTTCTCTCATCAATGGTTACCTTTATTGCGGCATACCATTACTTCCGTATCTTCAATTCATACAACGAAGCATCAAAGGGTGCAGCTGTCACTGTTGGTACAGGACAGGGTGCATTCAATGAGGCATATCGTTATGTGGACTGGATTTTGACCGTTCCACTACTTCTTGTTGAGGTAGTTGCAGTGCTTGCATTGGCAAAGGCAGCTTCAAGCTCGCTGATCACTCGCCTCGTACCAGCATCTGCTGCGATGATCGCACTGGGTTACCCAGGTGAAATTGCAACTGAGAACTCAACCAAGATTCTTTGGGGCGTTCTCTCAACAATTCCATTCCTTTACATTCTCTATGTTCTCTTCGTAGAACTAGGAAAGTCATTGGAGCGTCAACCAGATGGTGTTGCAGCCACAATCGGCCGCCTACGTCTTCTCTTGATCGCAACATGGGGCGTTTACCCAATTTCATACTTGTTGCCAATCCTTGGCCAGAGTGCAACTGATCCAGGTGCATTCGTTAATCGTCAGATTGGATACACAGTTGCTGACGTACTAGCAAAGTGCGTATTCGGTCTCACAATTATGAAGGTAGCTCGCTTGAAGTCAGCTGCTGAAGGCATGAAGGACGATCACTAAGTAATCGTCAGTCAATTAGTAAGGTTGGGGAGTGGCTCACGAGCCACTCCCCAATTTATTTTCAGGAGGAGTGTCATGACAAATTTTCGAATCGGCGGCTATCTCGTTGTTGCCTTTAGCTTGTTGAATTTGCGCTATCAGACCGGCCATCCGCATGTGATCCGCAATAGTGCATTGATTGGAATCCCAGGGGTATTTATTCTCGCTCTGACATTTATTGCATCTGGAAGAGAATTTCTCGTTACCCGTGGTGGAAAAATTACCGCTTTGGGACTGGGAATCCTCGCTGTGCTCTTTGCCTTAATTAATTAGGATCGCGCGAGATCCACATCGCAAGTACACCAAGAACTAGGGCAAAACCAAAGAGCAGGTCTTCAACTGGGGCTGCGGCGATACGTAATCCGATAATGGCATCGGCGTTATACATCACGATGTTGCGCGAAGTAAGCCACCAATTTGTTATTAATTGAAATGGCAGAATGATTGCGTAGGAAGTCCAGAAGACTGCGGTAAGTAGTAAGCGAGTTTTCAGCACGAATAGATCGATGAGTATGGCAACCAGTACCGCAAAGAGTGCAATCTCGGTGTAGATCATTTGCGCTTTCCTTTAACCGGCCACTCTTTTTTCACACTGCGCACCGCTTCGATTGTCATGATCGCCGCGATTGGGACAATGAGAAAGAAGAGATACTCCTCGAGCGGAATGTTTGCTGGGCCATAGATTCCAAGAATTTGCTTGGTATCAAAGTGCCAATGGCTGCGTGAAATTGCGTAGGCATCCCAAATTACAAACAGGAGTGCAATCGGGATAACGCTTTTAAGCACTCCTTTATAACGGGCAAGCACTCGAACTTTAAGAACAATTTCTAGCCAAAAAGAACCAAGAACGGTAAATGCAAGCATCGCGCAATATCCAAATTTAAGCATGAAGGAGTGCCGCCAATTCACTCGAGCGCGGATAAGAGACTTGGGCGCCTTTTCGGGTCACACTCGTTGAAGCAACTCCACAGGCAAGTTTCACAGCTTCGCTAATCTCTTTGCCGGCACCGAGTGCATAAGCAAATGTTCCTACGAAGCAATCACCGGCGCCAGTGGAATCAAGGACTTCTACCTTTTTAGTGGAGATTCTTTGGGGCGCTTGGCCTTTGACTCTGATTTCAGCACCCTCTGCACCAAGTGTCACGATGGTATTTGTGTTAGCGGCTTCTTCTTGAAAATCTGCAAACTCACTCTCATTAGGTATTACCCAATCAGTTGCGGCTAATAGTGGCGCGATAATCTTTTGGTAGGGAGCAGGATTGAGAATAGTGGTACAGCCCAGCGCCTTTGCAGTAAGAAATGCGGCCAAGGTAATTTCTTGATCGATCTCTAATTGCCCGATAAGGATTGAGAGAT
>JBAXNY010000068.1:0-6119 GCA_037133535.1 Actinomycetes bacterium | reverse complement strand
GTAATACCAATCGCGACAATTGCACCGGCGATACCTGCCAGCGTCAAGGTGAAGCCAATCCACTTACCAAGCAGGAGGAAGGAGAGATAAGCAAGTAAACCTGCGATTGCAAGTGAACCCACCGAAACTAAACCTAGTCCGCGGTAATAGAGGAATGAGTAGAGAACGACGAGAAGCAAACCTAGGAAGCCAGCGAGAAGTCCGCCGCGCAGTTGATCTGCACCAAGAGTTGGTGAAATCTGTTGCACTTCACCGCGATCAAAGGCAAGTGGCAATGCGCCGTACTTCAAGACGTTAGCAAGATCGGCGGCATCTGTCTGCGTGAACGATCCAGAAATCTGTGCACTCCCCGAGTTAATAGCTTCATTAATTCGTGGCGCAGAGACAACGAGACCATCGAGCACGATTGCAACTTGATTGGTTGGAGTTGGCAATGAAGTGACACGAGTTGTCAGTGCACCAAAGGCCTTTGTTCCTTCACCATTGAAACTCAACATGACATACCAGCCACCAGCGCCGGCTTGATCAATTGCAGCAGTGGCCTTAGAAACTTGGCGACCTAATACTTCAGCTGGAGCCAAAATAAATTTAGTCGCGCCGGTGCGATCGCAGGTAACAATGGTGTCTGTTGGTGCATCGGTGCCAGTGCCTTGGCGGCTCTCTGGCTTACTGCAATCCAAAGTGGCGTACTTGGCATTGATGGCCGCAGATACGCCAGTTGCAGTAGCTGTATCGCCACCACCTGCTGCTGGTAAACCATTTCCTTCGGCGAGCACTTGGCGGAAGCGAAGTTCTGCTGTCTGTCCTACTAATTCCACAACGCGGCGACCAGTGTCACCAGGAACTGAGATAACAATCTGACGGTTGGCCCCGCTACCCTGCGCTGTTACTTCTGACTCGGCAACACCGAGTGAGTTAACGCGCTGGCGAATAATTGATACTGCTTGATCAACCGCTGCATTTGTAACCGCACCAGTTGAGCCCTGCGAAATACGAGGTTGTAGCGTCACGCTAGTTCCGCCGCGAAGATCGAGACCAAGTCGCACCGCTGTTGCACCTTGAATAAAGACTGCAGCAAGCATGGCAATCAGAATGACCGCGAGAATTATCAGAGAGCGACCCGACCGGGCGCCCTTCTTTGTGATGCTAGAAGTAGTCGACATAGGAGCGAAGTCTAGGCGTCAGCGCTCGGTGTGTCGAAAAGGGTCGCGATATCAGCAGGTGGTGTGCGCCCCATGTGGCGCCAGGCCTGTGCTGTTGCCACTCTGCCTCGAGGAGTGCGAGCAATAAATCCATTTCGCACCAGAAATGGCTCAGCAACTGTTTCTACCGTTTCGCTCTCTTCACCGACTGCAATAGCTAGAGTCGAAAGACCCACTGGCCCACCATTAAATCGATCGATCAACGCACTCAATACTGAACGATCCAATCGATCCAAACCAATTTCATCTACTTCATACATAGCAAGCGCAGCATTTGCATGTTCATGTGAGAGCTTGCCCTTGCCATGAACCTCTGCATAATCGCGAACTCTACGGAGCAGGCGATTAGCAATACGAGGAGTGCCGCGAGAGCGACCGGCAATCTCACTAATTGCCTTCACATCGATTTCCAGGTTGAGCAATCGTGCAGTGCGCGTGACAATCTCTTCAATCTCATTTGATTCGTAGAAATCTAATTGGGCAGTAAAACCGAAGCGATCACGAAGTGGCGAAGGTAGAAGACCTGCACGAGTTGTTGCGCCAACTAATGTGAAGTGCGGAAGTTGTAAGGGAATTGCGGTTGCGCCGGGACCTTTGCCGACAACAACATCGACGCGGAAATCCTCCATCGCTAAATAGAGCAACTCTTCGGCCGGACGGGGCAAACGATGAATTTCATCGAGGAAGAGAATTTCACCTTCGGTGAGAGAAGATAAAATTGCCGCTAAATCTCCGGCATGTGTAATTGCTGGACCACTGGTAATACGAATGGGTGCACCCATCTCGCTGGCCAAAATTAGCGCCAGAGTTGTCTTTCCCAATCCAGGAGGACCCGAGAGAAGGATGTGATCGGCCGCGCTCTTGCGAGAACGCGCAGCGGTAAGCAGGACGTCGATCTGATCGCGCACACGCTTTTGTCCGATGAACTCTCCAAGATCTTTTGGGCGAAGTGCAGTATCTGCTGAATTCTCGTCATTACTTTCTCTCGGTGAGAGCAAGCGATCCTCGCTCATTTACTTCCACCTTGCGTTAGAACTCGTTTCAACAAATCGCCCAATTCCATACTCTCTGGCGCAACACCCTCTTTTGCTAAAGCACTCGCTAAGACACTCACTGCGTTATCTGTATCCTTTGGTGTGTAACCAAGTGTGCTCAGCGCGCCTTGCAACGAATTGCGCCACGGCGCACTCGTAGGAAGAACATGGGAATCGTTATGCGACAGGGAGAGTTTGCCTTTGAGCTCCAGAACTAATCGCTGCGCACCCTTCTTGCCAATGCCGGGGATTCGCTCGAGCGTTGCTAAATCCTCGGCAGCAATTGCACGTGTGAGCTCTTCCGGTGCAAGGGTTGCCACGATTCCCATTGCCACCTTGGGTCCGATTCCAGCAACCGTTTGTAAAAGCTCGAAGGTATTGCGCTCTGTCTCATTGAGAAAGCCAAAGAGGGTAAGTGAATCCTCGCGGACAATTAGCGAGGTAAAAAATGTTGCTGCACTTCCAAGAGAAATCTCTCGACTCGTGGCAGGTGTGATGAGAACTTTCATACCAATTCCAGAAACTTCTACGACGCAACTATCCATCGCAATGTTGCGAATTTGACCCGAGAGCGATGCGATCATGAGCGCTGCAACTTCTTAATTCGCAACTTCTCCGCCGCAACTGCACTCTTCAATTTGTTGGTGGCACTTCCCCGCCAGAGATGACAGATCGCAAGTGCTAACGCATCGGTGCTATCAACTGGTTTCGGCGCAGCATCTAGGCTTAATAACCGCACCACCATGTCGGCAACTTGTTTCTTATTTGCTCGGCCAGATCCTGTTACTGCAGCTTTGACTTCACTAGGTGTATGCATCGCAACTGGGATGCCATGTTTAGCTGCTTGCAATAGAGCAATACCAGCGGCCTGGCCGGTGCCCATGACAGTTCGCACATTGTGTTGGGAGAAGACGCGCTCTACCGCGATCACATCGGGTGAGTAAGTATCAATCCACCGAGCGATCTCTTGATCTAATTCAAGGAGTCGATCCTCTAACGCAAGATCTGTTGCAGTCTGAATTACGCCAACTGCAATCATCGAAACTGGTGCGCCAACTGCGCCTTCAATCACACCAATTCCGCATCGGGTCAGGCCAGGGTCAATTCCTAAAACGCGCATGAGCGACCCACTTGTTGCATAGTGCAACCTTAAACAGGGGTGCTACAGAATCAGGCCAGACTCGCCATGATCTCATCGGATACATCAAAGTTTCCGTAGACGTTCTGCACATCGTCGAGCTCTTCAATCGCTTCAATTAACGCGAAGACTTTTCCAGCAGTTTCAGCATCGAGGTCAATTGTCATCGATGGCAGGAACGAGGAATCTGCTGATTCGTAATCGATGCCATTGCTCTGCAGCGCAGTGCGGACCGCTACTAAATCACTTGCTTCACAGACAACTTCAAATGCTTCACCAATGTCATTTACCTCTTCCGCACCGGCCTCAAGAACTGCTTCCAGAATCTTCTCTTCGGTGACGCCGCCACTCTTGCGAGTAATGACCACGCCCTTGCGATTGAAGAGGTATGCAACAGATCCTGGATCTGCCATGTTTCCGCCATTTCGAGTGACAGCTAATCGAACTTCACCTGCAGCGCGATTGCGATTATCTGAAAGACATTCGATCATCAGCGCAACGCCACCTGGTGCATAACCTTCATACATGATCGTTTGCCAATCGGCGCCACCAGATTCCAGGCCAGCGCCGCGTTTAATCGCGCGCTCGATATTGTCAGCCGGCATTGAATTCTTCTTCGCCTTGGTAACAGCATCAAAGAGTGTGGGGTTGCCATCCATGTCAGCGCCACCATTGCGCGCTGCAACTTCAATACCTTTGATGAGTTTGGCAAAGCTCTTAGCGCGACGCGAATCCTTGACCGCTTTTTGGTGCTTGGTCGTCGCCCACTTGGAATGACCTGACATATCTAGAGCCTACTTCAGCGCCATTACTTTTGAAAACTGTGGCACATCTGCTCGAGGAAATAGCGATGAATTCGATTATCACTAGTGAGTTCTGGGTGGAATGAGGTGGCAAGAAGTGAGCCTTGACGCACCGCCACTGGATGGGTGACGCCTTTCTTATCGGTCACGCTAGATAGCACTTCTACTGATGAGCCGACCTGTTCGACCCACGGCGCGCGAATGAATACGGCGCGAACTGCAGTCGATGCAATCTCTGGAATCTCAAGATCGGTTTCGAAGGAATCTACTTGACGACCAAATGCATTACGGCGAACTGTGACATCTAATCCGCCAAAAGTTGTCTGATCATGTGCGGCATCTGTTACGCGCTCGGCCAAAAGGATCATTCCGGCACACGAGCCGTAGACCGGCATGCCTTCTGCGATGCGCTTGCGAATCGGTTCGAATATTTCAAAGGCATGTGCCAATTTTGCAATTGTGGTTGATTCACCACCAGGCAAAATTAAAGCAGAGACGCTATCTAACTCAGATGAACGACGAACTGTGATTGGAGTTGCACCGCATTCGTGCAGACTCGCAATGTGTTCCCGCACATCGCCTTGCAGTGCGAGTACGCCAATCTTGAGCATTCTTACCAGCCGCGCTCGGCCAAACGATGTGGCGCTGGAATGTCGGCAACGTTGATACCGACCATTGCCTCGCCCAGACCGCGTGAAGCATCTGCGATAACTTTTGGATCATCGAAGAAAGTAGTCGCCTTAACGCAAGCTGCTGCGCGCTGTGCCGGATTTCCAGATTTGAAAATACCAGAGCCGATAAAGACGCCATCGGCGCCCATGTGCATCATCATCGCTGCATCGGCAGGTGTTGCGATGCCGCCGGCAGTAAAGAGGACAACGGGAAGCTTGCCACTTGCTGCAACTTCCTTCACCAGTTCAAAAGGTGCTTGCATCTCTTTTGCTGCAACATAAAGTTCATCTTCGCGCATTGAGGTGAGGCGACGAATCTCGCCACCGATCTTGCGCATGTGAGTGACCGCATTGGAGACATCGCCAGTTCCGGCCTCACCCTTAGAGCGGATCATTGCCGCACCTTCATTGATGCGACGAAGTGCTTCGCCAAGATTTGTGGCACCGCAGACAAATGGCACTGTGAAGTTCCACTTATCAATATGGTTCTCGTAATCGGCAGGAGTAAGAACTTCAGACTCATCGATGTAATCGACACCTAAACTCTGTAAAACTTGCGCCTCAACAAAGTGACCAATGCGCGCCTTTGCCATAACAGGAATCGAAACAGCGGCTTGAATTGCTTGAATCATGTCGGGATCTGACATACGAGCAACGCCACCTTGGGCGCGAATGTCAGCAGGTACTCGCTCAAGTGCCATAACAGCAACTGCGCCAGCATCTTCAGCGATCTTTGCTTGCTCCACATTGACCACATCCATAATCACGCCGCCCTTTAGCATCTCTGCCATGCCGCGTTTTACTCTGCCGGTACCGGTGCTCTCAGCCATTGATCTTCCCTCTCCTGACGAATACCTGAATCCTACTTTGTTGGCGCAGGTGTTGCAGACCCAATTGCAGGCTTAGTAAACACAGGATCCTTATCGGTGAGGGCGATCCAGATCTGCCCCGGGGCAAATTGGATTTCATTACCCGAGGTGTCTTGCCACTTCGTTCCTGATTGCGCATCGAGTCGGCTCCAGAGCGCACGAATTGCTATGCCATCGCGCAAAATGTAGCCACTACCCGAACCAATAGTTTGGGAGAAGGGCGTTACTCCTCCAGCTTTGTCGTGATAGATGGATGGCGTGATTGAAACTTTCTGTATAACTAAAGTGCTTGTGCCGAGTTGATAACCAGCCGCATCAAGATTGGCTGCACCTTGATGAGAGAGTAGCCAACGCTTTTCACTGGCTGACCACTTCGCATCATAAGAGGCAGCCGGCCAACTT
>JBAXNY010000067.1:0-6237 GCA_037133535.1 Actinomycetes bacterium | reverse complement strand
GCAACGAGTGTTGCCGCGTCAAAGTCGCGATCTGCAATGACTACACAGGCACCTTCGGCACTTAAGCGCTGGGCCGTAGCTTTACCAATTCCAGAACCGCCGCCTGTAACAAGTGCGATTCGCCCTGCAAGCGCCTTGGGCTTTGGCATCCGGCGAAGTTTCGCCTCCTCCAGATCCCAGTACTCAATGTTGAATTTCTCTTTCTCAGAGATGGGCGTGTACTTCGAAACCGATTCGGCGCCGCGCATCACATTGATGGCATTGATGTAGAACTCAGATGCAACTCGCGCAGTCTGCTTATCTTTACCAAAGGCAAACATGCCAATTCCAGGCACCAAAATAATTGCAGGATCAGCCCCGCGCATGGCAGGTGAATCTGGTGATGCATGGCGCTTGTAGTAAGCGGCATAACTCTCGCGATACTTTTCATGGAGTTCATGCGCTCGTGCAATAATTGTTTCAACATCTGCATCTGCAGGTGTATCTAAAACCATCGGTGAAACTTTGGTCCGTAAGAAATGGTCGGGACATGAAGTGCCCAAAGCGGCAAGACGTGGCATCTCAGATTTACTGGTGAAATCTAAAACAACATCAGCATCGGTGAAATGACCAAGCATGCGGGCATCGCGTGATGCAATGCCGCGAAGTGTTGGTGCAATCTGTGCAGCTTTTGCCCGGCGCTCATCTGGTGCAAGTGGTTGCCACTCTTTAACATCTTTACCAAATGGATCTTTCTTTCCCTTAGCCGCTAAGAATTTCTCTGCCTTTTCAATTGCAGCGATAGAACGCTTTTCACATTCATCACTAGTGGCTGCCCAAGTAGATAAACCATGGCCACCAAGGATGCAACCTTTTGCAGTGGGATTTTCTTTAGCTAATTTCGCCATCTCCACACCTAATTCAAAACCAGGACGGCGCCAGTCAACCCAGAGAATTTCTTCACCAAAGCACTCTTGAGTGAGCGCGGCACCATCGGCCGATGTTGCAATTGCGATGATTGAATCTGGATGTAGGTGATCTACATGCGCGTAATCAACTAGCCCGTGCATTGCAGTATCAATAGATGGGGCAGCCCCGCCGCGGCCAAAGGCGCAGTAATCAAAGAGTGCAACCATCTCATCTTCAAACTTCTCACCACGATAAACATTGGCAAGTGCGAGCAAGCGATCTAAATAAAGTTTTGCTAAGCCAGGCTCTGTGAGAGTTCCTAAATCGCCACCTGATCCCTTAACAAAGAGCACGGTTGCACTCTTGCCAGTTGATGGATCAATTGCTTCACCCTTTGCCGAAGTGTTGCCACCGGCGTAATTGGTGAACTTGGGATTAGAACCGAGTCGATTGCTACGTGCCAACAACTCTTCAACAGTTTTATTGCCCGCCATAAATTAAGCACCCCATCCAGCTTGGTTGCCACCAACACGCTCTGCGGCAATTTTTGCGGAGTAACCACTTGCGGCATAAGCCTTCATTGGTTCTGGATCAATTCCATGACCTTCGCGCCATTCACGAAGCAGTGGACGAACATCAGTATTAAATGCATCCATTAAGCATTCGTGTCCAGCAAGAACATCGCCGGCAAGTTGGGCAGCCTTGAGCGCTTTCTGATCAACAAGGAGCGCCTTTGCAACTGACTCTTGCACATTCATGATGGAACGAATTTGGCCAGGAATCTTTTCTTCGATGTTGTGGCATTGATCGAGGACAAATGAGATAGGTGTGCCGACATCGAATCCACCATTAATATTTACTTCATGCATAATGCGGAAGAGTTGGAATGGATCGGCTGCGCCAACAATTAAGTCATCATCGGCGTAGAAGCGTGAGTTGAAATCAAATGCGCCTAGACGCTTCAAGCGAAGCAAACCGGCAACGATAAATTCAATGTTGGTACCAGGTGCATGGTGACCAGTATCAACGCAGACCATTGCTTTCTCACCGAGTGCTAAGCAATGCACAAGGGAGGTGCCCCAATCTGGAACATCAGTTGTATAGAAGGATGGTTCGAAGAATTTGTACTCTAAAAGCAGGCGCTGATTAGCACCTAAGCGGGCATAGGTTTTCTGAAGTGATTCAGCTAAACGATCTTGGCGATCGCGAATGTTGTCTTGGCCTGGGTAGTTAGTGCCATCAGCTAGCCAGATCTTGAGATCTTGCGTGCCAGTGATATCCATGATGTCGATGCATTCAAGAAGATGCGCAACAGCTTTTGCGCGGATCTTTGGATCTGGATGACAGACCGAACCCAATTTGTAATCATCATCTTGAAAGGTATTGGAGTTGATCGTGCCGAGAACAACACCAAGACTCTTGGCATGCTCTGCAAATTTTGCATAGTCCTCAACTTTGTCCCACGGAATATGAAGTGCAACAGATGGCACCGCGCCGGTGTACTTATTTACCTGCGCTGCATCGGCAATCTTCTCAAATGGATCACGGGGCACACCAGGTTGAGCAAAGACTTTAAAGCGGGTACCAGAATTACCAAATGCCCATGATGGAACTTCAATCTTCAATCGATCGAGAACTGCCTTTGCATCTGCGGTACTTGCCATCTCTGTGCTCCTTCTCTGGGTAGATGATTAAAACTTATGCGAGATAGAAAACGTGCTCTAACTTAATAAAACCTTCATCGGGATTAACACCTTCGAGTGCTTCGAAGTACTCGCCCATAAATTCTTGCCAGCGAGCATTTACTTCACGACTGGCCATACCAGCACGAGCTGCTTCTAGATCTGGAGTTTCAAAGTATCCAATCAGCATTCCATCATTGCGATCGATAAAGAGTGAGTAGTTGTGCCAACCAGTTTCACGCAGGGCCTCCAACATATCTGGCCAAACATTTGCGTGATGCTCTACATAGCCATCGAGCATGTCCTTGCGTAATTTCAAACGAAAACAGACCCGCTCCATTTATTTACCTCTCTGCTCAAGGAATCGAACGTGCTTAGGATTGAGTTCAGATAGCGAACGAACTCCCAATAGCTTCATGTTGCGAACCATCTGAGTGCGCAGAATTTCCAGCGCCTTCTCAACGCCATCTTGGCCACCTGCCATTAAGCCGTAGAGATAAGCGCGTCCGACATATGTATAACGCGCACCAAGTGCAATCGCAGCGAGGATATCTGCACCGTGCATGATTCCAGTGTCAACGTGAATCTCAAGATCCTTCTTAAATTCCTTATTGATGCTCGCCAAAATGTTGAGCGGGACCGGTGCGCGATCGAGCTGACGTCCGCCATGGTTAGAGAGCAAAATTGCATCTGCGCCGTACTTCGCAGCTAACTTCGCATCATCGAGATTCTGCACACCTTTAACGATTAATTTGCCATCCCAGACTTTACGAATCCACTTGAGATCATCAAATGTCATTGTGGGATCGAACATGTAATCGAGTAGCTCAGCCACTGTCCCTGGCCAATTAGAGAGCGATGCAAATTGAATGCCAGGTGTAGTTAAGAAGTTCATCCACCAGGCTGGTCGTGGAATTGCATTAATCAATGTCTTTGTCGTGAGTTTGGGTGGAACTGTAAGTCCGTTGTATGAATCACGAAGACGATGACCGGCTGCAGGAACATCCACGGTGAGCATCAAAGTTTTCACGCCAGCTTTGCGAGCGCGCTCAACTAGCGCCATGGAACCTTCGCGATCTTTCCACATGTACAACTGGAACCAATTTGCACCATCGGGTGCTGCAGCAACCACATCTTCAATAGTTGTTGTACCAAGTGTGGAGAGAGTAAATGGAATCCCAAATTTCGCAGCAGCGCGGGCACCAGCAATTTCACCCTCAGTCTGCATCATGCGTGTGAATCCAGTTGGCGCAATGCCTACTGGCATAGCAAAGGTGCTTCCTAAAGTTTTTACCGAGAGATCAACATCGGAAACATTGCGGAGAATGTTGGGAACAAATTCCAAGTCGCGATAGACCTGACGTGCGCGATCTAAACTCGCTTCTGATTCGGCGGCGCCATCTGTGTAATCAAAGGGACCTTGTGGTGTGCGCTTCTTTGCAATGTCACGCAGATCCCAGATCGTGAAAGCTTTCGCTAAGCGCGCTTTCTTGCGATTGAGTTTGGGGCCAGCAAATTTAAGGAGCGGAGCCAACTCTTTGGGATTGGGGAATTGGCGTTTGACATTCTTGGCCACGTGGCTGGGCCTCCTTGGTCGAGGCCGGGCCCCGAAGTAGAAGTAATAGATAGGTAGAACTCCTGCCTGCGAAGTCTAAGCGCGGGGGCTGGCTAGGGAATAACCCGGGGGGAGTCTGGGTTCACATACATAGAACTTGAGTCACCCCGACTCAATCTTTTGACAGGGGCCGGCTCAAGTTAGAGGATATAACCAGAGCACCACGAGGCAGGAAAGAAGGAGCAATAGCCATGGCTAGAGCAGTTGGAATCGACCTAGGTACCACCAATAGTTGCGTATCGGTCTTAGAAGGTGGCGAGCCCACCGTTATCGCGAACGCCGAAGGCGCTCGCACTACTCCATCGATTGTCGCCTTCGCTAAAAATGGCGAAGTACTCGTTGGCGAAGTCGCCAAGCGCCAATCGGTCACTAACGTAGAACGCACAATTCGTTCCGTTAAGCGTCACATGGGAACTTCATGGAACATCGACATCGATGGCAAGAAGTACACCCCGCAAGAAATTAGCGCTCGCGTACTACAGAAGCTCAAGCGTGATGCCGAAAGTTATCTCGGTGAAACTGTTACCGATGCAGTAATTACTGTGCCGGCATATTTCAATGATGCGCAACGTCAAGCAACAAAGGAAGCTGGCGAGATCGCCGGTCTCAATGTGCTTCGCATTATCAACGAGCCAACTGCAGCTGCACTTGCATACGGTCTAGACAAGGGCGATAAAGAACAGACCATTCTCGTCTTCGACCTTGGCGGTGGAACCTTTGACGTTTCACTTCTTGAAATTGGTGATGGCGTTGTTGAAGTGAAATCTACAAGTGGTGATAACAATCTCGGTGGCGATGATTGGGATCAAGCACTCGTAGATTTCTTAGTAAAAACTTTTGGTAGCAAAAATGGTATCGACTTAACCAAAGATAAGATGGCGATGCAACGTATTCGTGAAGCAGCAGAGAAGGCGAAGATCGAGCTCTCCTCTTCACAACAAGCATCAATTAACTTGCCTTACATCACCGTCGACGCCGAGAAGAATCCACTCTTCTTAGATGAGACCATCACTCGTGCGCAGTTCCAATCTTTGACTGCTGATTTGCTCGAGCGCTGCAAGAAGCCATTCCTTTCAGTACTCAAGGATGCTGGCATTGCAGTTGCAAAGATCGATCACGTAGTTCTCGTTGGTGGATCCACACGTATGCCAGCAGTGGTTGATCTTGTTAAAGAGCTCACCAATGGCCGCGAGCCAAATAAGGGCGTAAATCCTGATGAAGTTGTTGCAGTTGGTGCATCCCTTCAAGCCGGTGTTCTTAAGGGCGAAGTAAAGGATGTATTGCTCCTGGATGTCACACCACTCTCACTTGGTATCGAAACCAAGGGCGGGGTTATGACGAAGTTGATCGAGCGCAACACAACTATCCCAACTAAGCGCAGTGAAATCTTTACTACAGCTGATGACAATCAACCAGCGGTGCAGATCCAGGCTTACCAAGGTGAGCGTGAAATGGCTGCCTATAACAAGAAGCTAGGAATGTTCGAACTCACTGGCATCGCACCAGCACCACGTGGTGTGCCACAAGTTGAAGTGACATTCGACATCGACGCGAACGGAATCGTTCACGTATCAGCGAAAGATCTTGGCACTGGCAAAGAGCAGAGCATGACCATCACTGGTGGCTCCGCACTTTCCAAGGATGAGATTGATCGCATGATGAAGGATGCAGAGTCACATGCTGAAGAAGATCGTCAACGTCGCGAAGAAGCTGAAGTTCGCAACACTGGCGACTCACTTCTCTATCAGACTGAGAAGTTCCTCAAAGATAATGAAGCAAAACTGAGCGAAGGCGATGCAGCAGCGAAGAAGGCTGAAGTGGAAAGTGCACTTGAAGAACTTCGCACTGCATTAGGCGGTGCTAACTTCGACATGATCAAGAGTGCAACTGAGAAAGTTTCAACTCTGAGCCAAGAGCTCGGTGCATCACTGTATGCATCAGCTGGTGCCGAAGCAGGCAGTGGCGCTTCTTCTAATGAAGAGGGCGTTGAAGATGCTGAGATCGTTGAAGAGAAGTAAATGAGCGAAGCCACTGATTCAGTAACAACTGAAG
>JBAXNY010000066.1:0-6262 GCA_037133535.1 Actinomycetes bacterium | reverse complement strand
GGGCCCGATGCAACTGTGAAAGGTGGGGAGTGGGTCTGCATATTTGGAAATGGCGATAGTGGTGAGTACACCGCAGATGATTGGGCAGCAGCGGTTTCATCAATTAACTATGAAATCGTGACGCGAATTGGGCCAAGAGTGCCTAGAATTTATAAATAATGAGTAACTCAACGCTGCTCTCCATCTCGCAATTGCGAGTTGAGTTTGGTGGACTCGTTGCACTCGATGATGTTTATCTCGATGTAGCGCCAAATAGTGTGGTGGGCTTAATTGGTCCTAATGGTGCAGGAAAGACCACGCTCTTTAATGCAATCTCTGGCTTAGTTCAACCAACATCGGGATCGATCGCGATCAATGGCAAGAGCCTTTCTTGGCCGGCCCCTTACGAACTTCCCGCCCTTGGCATTTCGCGAACACTGCAAGGTGTTGGCCTCTTCAGTGGGCTATCGGTTATTGAGAATGTAATGATGGGGGCAGATCACCTTCGCAAATCTAATTTTGCACGAGATTTATTTGGTTTATCAAGTAGAGACGAAGCACGCTTGCGCCGCAAAGCCCAAGATGCGCTGGCTTGTGCAGGTGCACTTTCCTTTGCAGATAAAAATCCGAGCCAACTCACTTATCCGGATCGTAAAGCTGTAGCTATTGCGCGCGCCTTGGTTTCTGAACCAAAACTCTTGTTACTTGATGAACCGGCTGCTGGACTTGGTCAGGATGAAATCGACAAGTTGGCAAAATTGATTGATGGTCTCAAGCGCCGCTGCAGTATTTTAATTGTGGAACATCACGTAGATTTTGTTCGAGAGATTTCGGATCAAGTTTATGTTCTTAACTTTGGCAAGGTAATTGCTAGTGGTCCATTTGACGTTGTGAAGCGCGATCCAGCGGTCCTTGCCGCCTATTTGGGTACTGACTCAAGTAGCAGCGGCCACACATTGGGTGGTGCGCAATGACGCTAGAAATTTCACATTTAACAACACAATTTGGATCGGTCACTGCAGTCGATGACATCTCCTTTACTGCAAAGGCTTCAGAGATCACCACTGTTATTGGTGCAAATGGTGCGGGAAAGAGCACCTTGCTTCGCACCATCTCTGGCCTGGAAAAACCAACTAGCGGCTCGATCAAATGGAGCGGAAATGAATTAATTGGGCTCAAGCCAGAGGCGATCGTGCGCCTAGGAGTGGCTCATGTTCCAGAAGGTCATGCCGTGATCTCTGAACTCACTGTTGCTGAAAATATTGCAATGGGCGGGCTCTTTCGCCGGCGTAAGAATCGTGCGGACTTAGAGAGTGCAAGTAAAGAAGTGTATGAACTCTTTCCAAGGCTGGAGGAGCGGCACAAACAACTAGCTGGAACGCTCTCCGGTGGAGAGCGACAAATGCTGGCAATTGCACGAGCACTTGTCGCACGCCCACAGTTACTTTTATTGGATGAACCATCCCTAGGCCTTGCACCATTAGTCGTCGAACAAATAATTGCAACCGTAAATGATTTATGTCGCAAGACCGGGCTCTCGGTTTTACTTGTAGAACAGAATGCAATTACTGCACTCGGTGTTGCAGATCAGGGAGTTTTACTCTCTCTAGGAAAAGTTGTTGCCGATCGCCCTGCTAAAGAATTGCGCGCCGATGCCACACTACGCGCTGCATATTTGGGGTACTAATGAATCTATTTCTATCGGCTTTCTTCTCAGGCACCGCACGTGGTGCGATTTATGCAATCGTTGCCTTGGGATTGGTATTGGTCTGGCGTGGTGCTGGAATTATTAACTTTGCCCAAATGGGACAGGCGATGTTCACGACTTACATCGCTTCAACCTTAATCATTAGCGGTAAGAGTTATTGGCTCGCATTTGTTATTGCACTCATTGCAGGTGCGATGCTTGGCGCACTCATCGATATTCTTGTCATGAGGCCACTGTCTCGAGTACATCGAGCTGAAGCTTTGAATAGCCCTGCAATGAAGGCTGCTATTCCAGTTATTGCATCACTTGGCATTCTTGGTTTGCTGCAAGCACTTGCTGGAATGTTCTGGGCCGGACAAGAGCGGGGCTTTCCTGCACCAGTTGCGATTGAAGGGCTCATAGTTGCGGGGCGCAAAATGCCATTTACTGCATTTGATATTTTTACTATTGCAATTGTTGCTCTAGTTCTCGTGTTGACTTCGCTCTTCTTTCGCAAAACTGGCACTGGTCTTGCTATGCGTGCTTCTGCTCTCAATCAAGAAGTGGCAAAACTCAGTGGAATACGAACTACTCAAGTGCGGGTCTTAAGTTGGATGATTTCTGGTGCTACATCTTCACTTGCTGGACTTTTGATTACTCCAACTTCGAACTTATCTCCAACCACGTTGGATTTAGTCCTCATTATTGGATTTACCGCGGCAGTTGTGGGTGGTTTAGATAGCTTGCCTGGAGCGGTCATTGGCGGATTTATCGTTGGGTATGTCATCTCATTTGTGAATTTTTACGGAACGCCGGAAGATATTTTTCTAGCAATTCTTCTCTTGCTTTTGATCGTACTTCTCGTGCGACCAAGTGGCGTCATGGGCACTAAGCAGGTGCGCCGTGTTTAAGAAGAGCCTCCTTCGTTCATTGATTTTTGCAGCTGTAATTTTGTTCATAGGAAATTTCCTTGATCCTTATAATCAGAGTCAGCTCTCCGTGGTAATGATTTTCTTTATCGGAGTTCTCTCAATAACTTTACTCACTGGTGCATCTGGTCAGATCTCGCTAGGCCAAGGCGCACTGATGGCGGTTGGTGGTTACGCAAGTGCCTTACCTATTCTTCACTTCACTCTTAACATGTGGCTTGCGATTCCCATGGCAGTGTTTGTCTCTGCAATAGCTGGCTTATTGCTTGGTGTTACGGCAGCGCGATTGAGTGGTCCTTACTTAGCAGGAACCACGCTGGTCATTGCGTTGGCGATCCCCTCACTTGCTAATCGCTTTGAATCTGTTTTTTCTGGTGACGTGGGCTTGAGCGTTGACTTTGGCAACGCGCCGAGTTGGCTCAATAAGGCAATCGGTGAAGTTGCGCTTGAGAAATGGCAACTTATAGTTACGATAATTTTTGCAACTATTGCACTTTTCTTCGCTCTCAACATTCTGGACACGAGAACTGGCCGTTCATGGCGAGCCCTCCGTGACCATGACATTGCAGCATCGCTGCAAGGCGTCAATGTTGGTCGCAGTCGAATATTTATCTTTATGGTGACATCAGCTTTCGCTGGAATGGCTGGTGCACTCTATGGATTACGCGGAATTGTTAGCCCCAGTGTTTATGCAGTTTCACTCTCGCTCTCACTATTGACTGCAGCAATTTTGGGTGGCATTCGCAATATCAGTGGCGCTTTTATTGGCAGCGTTATCGTGGTCTTTTTGCCAGATTGGATTGGGACAGTGACCTCACGCTTCTCTGTTCCCACTCGGATCTCCGATTACCTGCCTGCCCTTATAACTGGACTCCTTCTCGTGGTCACTGTGGTCCTCAGTCCAGGGGGAGTTTCGGGGGCGATTCACCATAAGAAACATAAGTAATTAGTCCCAGCACCTGGTGTCGCCCCCATTTTCCATTTGCTAAGCATGTGACTTCTGTTACCGTCGGGTACGTATGAGGCCCCTCGCCTCAGCTGTCGCTGGTTCTCCCTCGAACCCAGGCGACACAACTTAAGAAGAAATGAGTGAACGCAGTGAAAATACGTGCATCTCTGACTCGTCGGGTAATTGGACGAGCCACCACGGTGACCGCTGGAATCGCTATCAGTGCCCTGGCGCTCAGCGCTTTGCCGGCAAATGCAGCAAATGATCCTGGCGTGACCGATTCTGAAATCGTCTTGGGCATGCAATTGCCACAGACTGGCCCAGCCTCTCCTGGTTATAACAAGGTGGATGACGCGATGCGCGCCTACTTTGATTACGTCAACTCCAAGGGCGGCGTCTACGGACGCAAGATTCGTCTCGAAGTTAAAGACGATACCTATAAAACTGGTCTGACAATTACAACTGCATCCTCTCTTATTAATAAGGAGAAGGTCTTTGCATTCATCGGTTCAGTCGGAACTCAAACACACCTTTCGGTTGTAAAAGATATCAACCGTCGCGGAATTCCAGATCTCTTCGTGAACAGTGGTTACAGCGGTCTCTACACCACACCTTCTAAGTACCCAACAACATTTGGTGGCCTTGGAACTTATGTTTCTGAAGCGAAGATTCTTGGCAAGTACATGAAGGCAACTTTCACTACTGAGAAGATCGGCATCCTGTATCAGACCGATGACTTTGGTCGCAATACAGTTGCGGGACTTGCTACAGCTGGATACACCTTCGAAGCCCGCAAGACTGCCGCAACATTTGTTGCAGGCACTCAAGCCGGTGGACTTGATGCGCAGATGACACAGCTCAAAGACAATAACGTCGATGTTGTTGTTGTCGGCGCTGTTGCATCTGCATACGCAGCTGCTGTTGCATCGGCAAACAAGATTGGTTACAAGCCAAAGAAGTGGGTTGTCATCAGCGTTGGTTCAGATGCCACCACTTTCCAGACCATTCTCTATACCAAGGGAATTCCTTTGGCATCAAGTGCCGCTCTTCTAGCTGGAACAATAACTTCATCACATGCACCAGCACCATCTGATGCTACTGATGAATTCGTGATTGCTTTCAAGAAGATCAATACTGATTTCAACAAAGGTCCAGATAAGAACTGGGATAACAACGTTCTGCAAGGCATGAACATTGCTTATCAAATGACTGAACTTCTCGTGAATGTCGGCAAGACCGGTGTTACACGTAAGAATGTCATTTCTTACCTTGAGAAGAACGGTTCTTCCATCACGAGCGCAGGCTTTGCGCCTCTGGGTTACTCCGCTACTTCACACGTTGCCTATACCGGCTTCTGGGTTGGTGCATACGATGCAACGACTGCCTTGAAGCCAGTTGGAGCAACTCGCCAAATGTGGACTACTGATTCTGATGCTGGCCCTGTCACTGAATTGACTTGGACCCGTCCTGCAATCGGGGCAGATTCTCTACCGAAGGGATTTAGTGCCAAATAATGAAAACTCTCAACGTTCGTAAATCCTTAGCGATTGTTAGCGCTGCAGCACTTCTTGTTGGCGCAACTGCTCTCGCAATCCCAACCGCTGGAGCAGCTGCTGCTGCTCCTACCTGTAAAACAGATGTGAAGACAAATGTTGAAACATGTACAGGTGCGCTCTCCAATGGCGCTGTCTATGAAATTCGCGTGCCACATGCAAACTTCCATGGCTCGATGTATTTCTGGGCACATGGCTTCCGCCCAACTTATGCCTACCCAGGCTATACACCTCCTAATGGCAAAACCGTTGAGGAGCTAACTCCATTTAGCGCCAATACTGGCAAGGACATTACGAGCCAGATGTTGGCAAGTGGTCGCGCAGTAGCTGCCTTTGATCGCAAGACCAATGGTGGTTATAACTGGAACGCAGCAGAGAGCATTCCGTTGATGAAGGAACTCGTCGATATTGCTAAGGCAAAATACACAAGTTCTCTAACGAAGGTAATCATTTACGGCTCATCCGGAGCTGGTCCACTGATTACTGGATTTAATGAAACATATCCAGGTGTGGCAGATGCTTCAGGAATGATGGCCGGCGCCACTAACGTGTCCGCAGCTCTTCGTACTGGTTGCGATCTCTTCTACCTGCTCAGTGTTTTTGCTGATCCCAACATCAAGGGTTGCGCTGCATTTGGCGCTGCCAAGGGCGTTAATGGCCACATGTTGGCCCTGCAGCAATTGGGACTTGCCGGTGCAGTACTAACTGCATGGAGCAAGAATCTCGGTGCACCTGCACTGGAGTATCCAGCGGCTATTAAGCCATACGGAATTCCACAACGCTCTGCCCTGCTTCTCATCGGCCTTCTTGGTGGACTTCCAACTAAGAGCTCACATATGGATGGCATCACAACTAATGCGGTTATTGCCGAACAGAGCATTAACTCCACAGTTGCAATCTTGGAGAACTTCCAAGATGCACTGGGCACAGCTACTTTCACTGGCCAATCAATTGGTGAGATAACTGGTGCTGGTTTCTATGACAACACCAAGACTGATTTCTCGAGTTTGTTGACTGATGAAGATGCAGCTCGATTTAACTTGGGTCTATCTGGTGATGATGGAATCAATTTGATGCTTGGTGCACTCAAAGCTGCGCCACGCATCACCGGAACTCCTGCATCGGTAGCAAATTACGCCAACCTGTATCAACCAACTTATGCATC
>JBAXNY010000065.1:0-6284 GCA_037133535.1 Actinomycetes bacterium | reverse complement strand
TTGATTTGATGGAGCAAGAGGGATAGAACTGCAACAACGGAGAGGATGTGAAGAACGAGAGCAATAGCTTGTACCCATGCGAGTGTGGTCATGAAAAATCCCCTTCAAAGGTTATCTATAGATAGCGTTTCTAATGTATTCAGTTTAGAGTGCCAACCATGCTTCCACCTGCAACTATCGGCCCGGGCGAATTTTTCCCTGTGGTTGGCGTTGGACCTCATCCCAAACCTTGGCCAGAGGGCGCTGAATTTGACCCTGAACTCCTTGAAAACGGAGATCGTCGAAATGTTCTCGATCATTATCGTTATTGGTCGGTTGCGGCAATTGTTGCTGACTTAAATACCAAACGACATAAACTGCAGATCGCTATTGAGAATTGGCAGCATGATCTCAATATTGGTTCGATTGTGAGAACTGCAAATGCTTTCAATGTTTCTGCGGTACATATTGTCGGCAAGCGCGATTGGAATAAACGTGGCGCGATGGTCACAGATCGCTATCTCACCGTTATGCACCACCCAACGATTGCTGATTTCGCAATGTGGGCAAAAGAAAACCAAGTACCGATTATTGGTATAGACAATGTTCCAGGATCTAAGCAATTGGAAAGCGCAGAATTGCCAGAGTCATGCGTCCTGCTCTTCGGGCAAGAAGGCGCAGGGATGTCCGATGAAGGAATTGAAATCTGTTCAGTTCTGTACGCCATCGAACAATATGGGTCTACTCGTTCAATGAATGCCTCTGCTGCAGGAGCAATCGCCATGTATCACTGGGCGCTGCAGCATCTACCTCGATGAAATCTCGTTGGTTAACTCGCAACCTAGTAATCCTTACCTTGGTCTCCTTGGCGCAAGATGCTGCAAGTGAACTCCTCTATCCGCTACTACCTCTTTTGCTCACCGGAGTCATCGGTGCTGCTCCCTTTGCGCTTGGACTTATTGAAGGTTGCGCAGAAGCTGCGGCAGGTTTTACAAAGCTTTTTGCCGGTAAAGCCAGTGATCGCTTAGGTCGCAAACCATTTGTAATGGCGGGCTACGGCGTTGCTGGAATCGGAAAAGCTCTTGTAGTAACAGCAACTATCTGGCCATTGGTATTTCTAGGACGCGTAACAGATCGCATTGGAAAAGGTTTACGTAGCACTCCAAGAGATGCACTCATCAATGATGGCGTCGAGAAGAAAGATTTAGGAAAAGCTTTTGGCTTCCATAGAGCTGGAGATAACTTAGGAGCAGTTATTGGTCCACTACTTGCACTCCTTGGTTTATCGCTACTTAATGACGATATTCGTCAAGTAGCTAAGTGGGCTTTGATTCCAGCAGCAATTTCTGCACTCCTCACCTTCTTTGTAAGGGACTCTGCAAGAATTCCAACGACACAGAAAAGAGAAATTATTCCCACCGGCGTGCTGCCGGCTCACCTCAAGCGCGCGATCTCGCTATTAGTTCTCATTCAATTAACAAATATCCCGGATGTTCTCCTACTTCTGCGATTGCATGACATTGGTTTTTCGACTCGTGGAGTTGTATTGGAATATGTTCTATTTAGCGCCGTAACAATGCTCTTTGCATTTCCAGCAGGATACTTAGCCGACCGATTTTCTCCCCATGTAATTTATGCGGTTGGACTCGTTGCGTTTGCACTCAGCTACTGCCTACTTGGCTTGACGCAGAACCATGCGATTGCGGTAGGTGCGCTCATTCTTTACGGGCTATTCCCAGCGCTCACTGATGGAGTTGGTAAAGCGTGGATTGCAGGACTGAGTCAAGATGACCATCGCGGTAGGGCACAAGGTGTGTATCAAGCATCAATGAACTTTGCAGTACTTGGCGCAGGTATTTGGGGTGGCGCGCTCTGGAGCCAAGGTTCGCGCGAGTGGCCATTAGTCATTGCAGGAGTTGGAGCAGTGCTAGGAGCTCTCGCTATCCTCATCGAGAACGTCAGAAACAGCCGCTAAACGCCGCTCAATTTCATCTGCTTCAGCAATCCGTCCTTGTGCACGCATCACCGTTGCAATGCGCTTTTCTACCTCAACAATAAGTTCGAAATCTTTAGGTTCATCTTCTGTGGCGTTCTGTAAGACTTCTTCGAGGGTAGCGATTCCTGCTTCTGCCTTGCCGAGAAGTACTTGTGCTTTACCGTATTCCAGTAAAGCGTAAATTTCACGTCGCTCATCATGAGCAGTCTGGAAAACATCTAGCGCCTTGCGGGCAGATTCCAGGGCTAGTTCACCTTCTTCTAGCGCATTAAGGCATGATGCGATTTTTTGATCAGAGCGTCCTACATTGATTACATCGTGGTTTTTCTTAAAGAGCGAGCGCGCTTCGCGAAAGGTTTCCATCGCTTCAGAATAATTCTTTATCTGGCGATATGCGCAACCGATCAAATATAGATCGTTAGCTGCGCCAATTTCATTTCCGTCGACAAGATGCTCTTGTGCGCATTCGCGCATCGTTTCAATTACTTTCTCATAATTTTTAGAGGTGTACCACCATTCACCCAATGTGCAGGCAAGCTCGAGCGCAATCGGAGATTTGTTAGTCCGTAATATTTCTACAGCTTTACTCATAGCTGTGGCTGCTTCGTCCATACGTTTTAATTGATTGAGATTAAAACCAATTGCCGAATATGTTTGCGCTAAACCTTCAGTGGGTGCGCTGGTACCAAGTCCCATGTAGATATCGCACGCAGTTTCAGCCAGAGCAAGCGCTTCGTCATATTGTCCACGAGCATAAATGCGAGCGCTGAGTTCGTAGTAGGTGCTCGCACGTTCGACACCATCAACTTCTGGAATACGATCCCAGAGCATCTCCTCGGTAATGAGTTCGTCTTGGCCGTTATCGTCATCGTCGCTCAAGGTGCTCCCCTCTCCGTTACCCCGAAACTCTATACTGACCTAGCGAAGGAGGTGTGGCTCTTGAAAAGTAGGTCATTTAACGACTCCAGTTGGAAGGTGGCTCTTGCCTCCCGCTCATTGCTACTGGTTGGAACGATAGATGTCCTGACTGCAACTTTTCGCCCTCTCAATATTCGGTTGCACTCAATTGCGACTCCATTGGCAGATATTTGGCCAACGATCGCAACGGCGGGGGTAATAATCGATGGGGTCATTCTTATTGCGCTTTCTTTTTCATTGAACCGGAGAAGTCACACTGGTTATCTTATTACTCAGATCGCGCTAACTTTAAATATCCCACTTCACCTAATCACTGGGCATCTACTTTTTTTGCTTTCCGTCATACCTATTACCTTTCTTCTCCATATTCGCCACGAGTTTTACGCCAAAGCACACACAAAGATTCTCACACGGGCTTCCATAGTTTTCAGCCAAATTCTTGCTTTAAGCGTCGGGATCGGTATCTTTCTCATCCTCGCTCCCGAACGGCTTTTTGGTGGAGAAGTAACAGCCCAACAGGTGATGAGGACTGTCATTAATGGGTTATTTGGAAATAAAGGACCACTTACTTTTGTAAGTAACCGCCAACAAGATGTATTCAATATCGCAATGATTGGCTTGGGAATTCTAATTATTCTTGCCCCACTTCTCATACTTCTTCAGCCTAATCCGCCTAAACCGCGAATGACAAGTGAAGATGAAATAGAACTTCGTGCGCTAGTTTCAGAATTCGGTGCAAGGGATTCTGTTGGATATTTTGCACTTCGTGAAGACAAAAGTGTTATCTGGTCTAAGAATCGCCGAGTAGCAATCACGTATCGAGTCATCGGTGGTTGCGCACTCGTGAGCGGTGACCCGATTGGGAATCCTGATTCCTGGCCTCAAATAATCCACTTATTTATGGAGTTATGCGCGCAGAATCGTTGGACAGCTGCCTGTATAGGTTGCAGTGAAGAAGCAGGTGAAATCTGGGTTCGCGAAACTAAAATGAGTGCCCTAGAAATTGGTGATGAGGCAGTAGTACATGTAAAAGATTACGACCCTGAATCTTCTAAATTTCGCAATATTCGTCAATCCATGCGTCGTCCACTGAAGCTTGGTTACGCCACCAATGTCGTTCGCAGCAGTGAATTGTCTCCTGAGATGCGAGCGAGGTTGACCTCCAGCGCAAATAGTTGGAGAGGTTCCGATAGCGAGCGAGGTTTCATGATGGGGCTGGGCAGAATCGCTGATGTTGATGAACCAGATTTACTTATCGTCACTGCTTCGAAGGAGCAAGAATTGATGGCGTTCCTCCAATTCATACCATGGGGAACCAGTGCATTTTCTCTCGACTTGATGCGACGTTCTCCGCGCTCAGAATCTGGAATCAATGAACTTCTCATCGACGCCACAATTACTTACCTGCGTGAAATAGGAATGGAGAAAGTTTCACTCAACTTTGCAGCTTTCAGATCTGTCTTTGATAGAGGATCGCAACTAGGCGCAGGTCCAGTAATTCGTTCCTGGCGAAGCGTTTTACTTTTCTTCTCCCGATGGATTCAAATGGAGACTCTCTATCGCTTCAATGCGAAATTCCGTCCAGAATGGGTCCCACGTTTTGCGGTTTATCAAAAAGCATCCGATTTACCCAAAATAGGGATGGCTATTTTGCGAGCAGAAGCCCTTGTCGGTTCGCGTAAGACTGAGGCTAGAAAGCCAACTGCCCTAGGCTAATTTCAAGTGGACAGAGCCAAAGAGCTCCTTTACGCTTTCTACTTGCAAACCATTCGCATCTAGGGAGGGCCATGAATCTTGTTGCTCAGGTGAACCCTCCTCGCACCCCTCTGCGCGATCGACTTAACCCCGATGAATGGCGTCGCCTCTATGCCATGTTTGGCTTTATAGCCCTTCTGCACGTATCTGGCGCCCTTTTAATGTGGGCTGCAACAAGTGGCAATTACAAACTCGCCGACGGCTCTCTCTTTGGTTGGGGTACAGCAGCGTTGGCCTACACACTCGGCATGCGCCATGCATTTGATGCCGACCATATCTCTGCAATTGATAACACGACGCGAAAGTTAATGAGTGAGGGGAAACGTCCCTTAGCTGTTGGTTTTTTCTTCTCACTCGGGCATTCATCAGTCGTTGCGGCACTTGCAATCTTATTGAACTTCGGAATTAAAGCCCTTGGCGTGCAGCTCAACGACAAAAACTCTTCACTGCACCATTACACAGGGTTGATTGGAACAACTGTCAGCGGAACATTCCTGATGTTGATCGCGATACTAAACCTGGTCATTCTTATTTCCATCGTGCGCGTCTTCGTCGCAATGCGCAAAGGAATGTACAGCGAAGAAGAATTAGAGAAGCATTTGAATTCTCGTGGTCTCTTGATGCGCTTCTTTGGCCCTATTGCCCGTCGCATTGATGCAAGTTGGAAAATGTATCCGTTGGGAATTCTCTTTGGATTGGGTTTTGATACTGCCACTGAAATAGGCTTGCTCGTTCTCGCAGGCTCTTCTGTTATTGCCGGTCTACCTTGGTGGGCAATACTTTCCTTGCCTCTGTTCTTCGCTGGTGGAATGAGTTTGCTAGATACAATCGATGGCTCTTTTATGAACTTTGCCTACGGCTGGGCATTCTCTAAACCAGTTCGCAAGGTTTACTACAACATCGTTATTACATCTCTATCCGTCGCCGTAGCGCTTTTTGTTGGGGGCCTCGAACTTCTTCAAGTTTTGGCAAAGCAATTGGAATTAACTGGTGGCTTCTGGAACTACGCAGCGAGTTTTAACTTGAATTCAGCTGGTTACATCATCGTTGCAACCTTTGCTGTTGTATGGATAATCGCGCTACTTCTCTGGCGCTACGGAAAAATTGAAGAGCGTTGGCATGACAAGGCTCATGCAGCACAGCTTTCCCGTGGTGAAAATACAGATCACGCTAAAGCGGGTATTGAATTGGGACCCATCCGCGGAGCATTTAAGCTCGATTAATTTTGATGCGACCCTGACTTATTGCCGCACCTAAAAGAACAATCAACGCCCCTAAAGGTTCGTTCCATGTTACTGATTCGTCTAAGAAAACAATTCCAACAATTACCGCAACTACAGGCGTCACATACGTAACAGAACTTGCTACTGCACTTCCGGCGGCGGCCATGATTTGAAAATTCCAGATGTAGGCATATCCGCTACCAAAGATTCCTAAGGCGAGCATGGCAAGCACTGGTCCCGGACGGTATTCATCTTTGGCGATACCATCGATGAGATAGAACGGTAGCAAAGTTGTTGCAGCCAAAGTTAATTGCGTTGCGGCAAGTGCCGTAGGTTGCAGGTTAAGCGGTAGAACAAATTTTCTTGAATAGGGAAAAGAAATTCCGTAACACCCCACAGCAAAAATCAAAGCG
>JBAXNY010000064.1:0-6504 GCA_037133535.1 Actinomycetes bacterium | reverse complement strand
CCAGAAGAATTGCGTGGTAGCCAGACTGCATCATCATGAATCTCTTCAACCAATGATTCCAAGGTGATACTGCCGCACTCATTGGAAATCGTGATCTTCTCCCCTGTTACAACACCCAGCGCTGATGCGCGCTTTGGTGAGATAACTGCAACTGTTGAACGAGCTGTTCCAGCTAAATTTAATTCGCCCTCTTGCAAAGAACCAGCATCGAGCAAACGGCGCCATGATGTAAGTACCGCTTGGTTGCCGCTGATTGCGGCTGCACTCTGGGCTGGAACCGATGTAAATGTTGCAGCTGCGCCATTCCATGCGCCGATTTCGGCAAGCTCTTCGCTAGCTTTCTTCACACTTGGCAAATTGATTGGCTTACTCATTGCATCTGCAACCATCGAGAGAATTCGAACATCGCTGCGCAACAAGCTCTCAGTGACTGCAGCCTCAAAGCCACGAGCGCGGCCTTCCCAATTGAGGAAAGATCCTGATTTTTCTGGAACAGAGGCAACCGGCAAAATAACATCAGCAAATGCTGCGACTTCGCTCTGTGAAATTTCTAGTGAAACTACAAATGATTTCTTGAGTGCTGAAATAAATTCGCTGTTATAAGAGTGATCGTACGGATCTACGCCACCAAGAACGAGCCCAGCAATCTCACCAGAATTAACTGCTGCAACGATTGCTTCAGTACTGCGACCCTTATCTGCTGGCAGTGAAGAGACTCCCCATGTTGCTGCAACATCTACCCGAGCGGCATTATCTGCAACTGGGCGACCACCTGGCAGAAGATTTCCAATTGCCCCTGCTTGCAGTGCGCCAACTTCACCAGCACGGCGTGGAATCCATGCAAACTTAGCGCCAGTACTTTCTACCAATTTTGCAATGGATGAGAGCAGACCTGGAGTTTCAGCTGCGCGCTCTCCCACAAGAATGATGCTCTTTGCGGTGAGTTTCTGACTAGCAATTGCTTGGCTCTCGCTGCCTGGTGCTACGCAGGTAAATTCGGCCTTAAGTTTTTCACTACCAATTGAAAGTTTGCTACCAATTGCCACAACGCGCAGCTGACGCTTGCGTACTTGCTTCAAAATGCGCAAGAAGACAATGGGTGACTCTTCTTCTGCTTCAAAGGCGATTAGTACAACGCTATCTGCGCGATCGATGTCACGGTAAGAAACTTTATTTCCAACAACATAAGTTGCTAAGAAATCTGCCTCTTCTTCACTGGATACTCGAGCGCGGAAATCAATATCATTTGTACCAAGTGCAACACGAGCAAACTTGCTATAGCCATAAGCATCTTCCAGAGTTGCACGTCCTCCGACGAGTACTGCGCTCTTCTTTCCTTGCAATCCTGCCGCTGCTGCAGCAATTGCCTCTGGCCATGATGATTCATGAAGGAGACCATCTTCACCGCGTACTTGTGGATTCTTTAGGCGCGCTTGAGATGTGGTGTATGCAAATGCCCAACGACCTTTATCGCAATTCCACTCCTCATTTACTTCAGCATCATCACCTGCAAGACGGCGCAGTGTTTTGCCGCGACGTACATCGGTACGCATCGCACAACCGGAGGCGCAATGTTCACAAGCAGATGGAGTTGAAACTAAATCAAATGGACGCGCACGGAAGCGATAGGCAGTTCCAGTGAGTGCGCCCACTGGGCAGATCTGAACGGTGTTGCCAGAGAAATAAGATTTAAATGGTGCGTTCTCGTAAATACCTACTTGCTGCAGCGCACCGCGCTCATTCAAAGTAATAAATGGATCGGCTGCAATCTGCTCGGAAAAACGAGTGCAACGTGCGCAGAGTACGCAACGCTCGCGATCGAGTAGAACTTGAGATGAAATTGCAATTGGTTTTTCAAAGGTGCGCTTCTTGCCTTCAAAGCGAGATTCAGATCGACCATTACTCATCGCTTGATTCTGCAATGGGCACTCGCCACCTTTGTCACAGACTGGGCAATCAAGTGGATGGTTAATAAGAAGGAATTCCATAATTCCCTCTTGTGCCTTCTTCGCAACTGGTGAAGTTAATTGGGTTTTAACTATCATTCCTGGCTCTACTGGAATGGTGCAAGAGGCTTGCGGCTTAGGAAATGCGCGACCATTAATTTCAACATCGACTAAACATTGGCGACAAGCACCGACTGGATCTAAAAGTGGGTGATCGCAAAAACGTGGGATTTGAATTCCAAGTTTCTCAGCTGCACGAATAATCAGAGTGCCTTTAGGAACACTTACTTCAAAGCCATCGATTACAAGGGTAATTAACTCCACTGCTACATCTTGGGCTTGAGCTTCAACGATACTCATTTTACGCACCTGCCTTTGCAGAGGCGAAGAGGGTTGATGCATGTGAGTCAAAGGGGCAGCCACCATTTGTAAGGTGTGCGATGTACTCCTCGCGGAAATATTTCAGCGATGAATGGATCGGGCTTGCTGCACCATCTGCAAGTGCGCAGAAGGAGCGACCGGCGATGTTATCTGCCAAATCTAATAATTTATCAAGATCGGCTTCAGTACCTTGGCCATTCTCTAAGTCGCGCAAAATCTGTACCAACCACCAGGTACCTTCGCGGCAAGGTGTGCACTTGCCACAAGATTCATGCTTATAAAACTCAGTCCAACGAAGTACTGCACGCAATACGCAAGTTGTTTCATCAAACATTTGAAGTGCTTTTGTTCCGAGCATTGAGCCAGCTGCAGCAACGCCTTCGTAATCAAGTGGTACATCTAAATGTGCATCGGTAAAAATGGGAGTTGAGGAGCCACCGGGAGTCCAGAATTTCAAGCGATGTCCGGCGCGAATACCGCCAGCCAGTTCCAGAATCTCACGCAGTGTGATTCCAAGTGGTGCTTCAAATTGTCCAGGATTTGTTACGTGGCCAGAGAGTGAATAGAGCGTTGTTCCTTTGCTCTTCTCAGTTCCTAATGATTGATACCACTCTGCGCCTTTGGCGACGATGGCTGGCACTGATGCAATTGATTCCACGTTATTAACCACAGTTGGCCGCGCATACAAACCTGCAATTGCTGGGAATGGTGGGCGAAGACGAGGTTGGCCGCGGAAACCTTCAAGTGAATCAAGGAGCGCAGTCTCTTCACCGCAGATGTAAGCACCAGCGCCGACGTGAAGTACGAGTTCTAGATCAACACCAGAACCAAAAATATTCTTACCTAGATGACCCGCTTTGTAAGCATCGTCAATTGCTTGCTGTACCCGGCGCACAACGTGAGTAACTTCGCCACGAATATAAATAAATGCATACTTGGCGCGAATTGCGTAAGAAGCAATGATGCAACCTTCAATTAATACATGGGGATTAGCCATGAGCAGTGGCGTATCTTTACAAGTACCAGGCTCTGACTCATCGGCATTAACAACTAGGTAATGATCTTTATTGTCACCTTGTGGAATGAAGCCCCACTTCATACCGGTAGGAAATCCTGCGCCACCGCGACCACGAAGGCCAGAATCTTTTACTAATTGAATAACTGCATCTGGCTCCATCTTGAGTGCCTTAGCGGCAGCTTCATATCCACCATGGCGCTTGTATCCAGCAATTGTGAAGGAATCTTTCTCATCCCAATGTGCCGAAAGCACTGGTGCAAGTTTTGTCATTTATTTGCCACCCTTTGATAACTTCAAACCAAGAAGTGATGGCTCACCAGCTTGTACGCCCTCATTTGCTAAGCCATCGCTAATTCCAGCAAGTACTGCCGATGCTTGCTTCCATGTCACTAAAGAATTTGGACCGCGAGTGGGCGCGGGTGGATTTCCACTGCGCATCTTGTCTACTAAATCTTTCGCTGATTCAACAGTTTGGTTATCGTAAAACTCCCAGTTGGCCATAACCACAGGCGCGTAATCACAAGCCGCATTACATTCAATATGTTCGAGCGAAACTTTTCCATCGCTAGTGACGCCATCATTTTCAATTCCAAGATGATCTTTGAGTGCACCGAAAATTGCATCGCCACCCATAACGGCGCAGAGGGTATTTGTGCAGACTCCAACGTGGTACTCGCCTACGGGACGGCGCTTGTACTGGGTATAAAAAGTTGCAACAGCGCTTACTTCAGCAGTTTCTAACTCAAGAAGCTGTGCAATTGTTTCAATACCCTCACTCGTTACATAGCCCGCAATTGATTGCACATAATGAAGCAAGGGCATGATTGCAGAGCGAGAGCGTGGGTAGCGCTTGATAATTGAATCCATAATGGTTAATTGCTCAGTTGTGTATGCCATTAGCGATCAACACCACCCATTACAGGATCGATTGATGCAACTGCACCGATGATGTCAGCTACTTGCGAGCCTTCGCACATTGCTGAAGTTGCCTGAAGATTATTGAAAGATGGTTCACGAAAGTGCACGCGATAAGGGCGGGTTCCACCATCGGAGATTAAATGCACACCGAGTTCGCCGCGAGGAGATTCCACCGCGGTGTAACTCTGACCAGCTGGAACGCGGAAGCCTTCAGTTACTAACTTAAAGTGATGAATAAGTGATTCCATTGAAGTGCCCATGATTTGGCGAATGTGTTCGAGTGAATTTCCTAGTCCATCGCCACCGAGTGCTAATTGTGATGGCCAGGCAATCTTCTTATCGGCCACCATTACAGGTGCACCTTCTAACTTCTCCAACTTATCTGCACATTGCTCGATGATACGAAGTGATTGCTCTAATTCATTAACGCGAATTAAGAAGCGACCGTAGACATCGCACGTATCGGTTGTGACCACATCGAAGTTGTAATTCTCGTAGCCAGAATACGGTTGCATCTTTCGCAAATCCCATGGCATTCCAGTGGAGCGCAAGACTGGGCCAGTAATTCCCAGCGTTGTGCACCCTGCTAAATCCAAGAAGCCAATACCTGCAGTGCGCTTCATCCAAATGGTATTTCCAACGAGCAACTTCTCATTATCTTTAAATGACTTGCGCAAATCCTTTACAGTCTCGCGAACCTTTGCGATTGCATTAGCTGGTAGATCTACTGCAACTCCACCTGGGCGAACATATGCCATGTTCATGCGCAGACCAGAAATCATTTCAAATACATCGAGAACTTTCTCGCGCTCACGGAAACAGAAAATCATCGGTGAAAGCGCACCAAGTTCGAGGGCTCCGGTGCCAAGTGCCACCATGTGGGAAGAGATGCGATTGAGCTCCATCATCATTACGCGAATTACATTGGCGCGCTCTGGAAGATCGTCGGTGATACCGAGCAACTTCTCTACACCTAAGCAATAAGCAGTCTCATTAAATAGCGGGGCTAAGTAATCCATGCGAGTAACGAATGTGACGCCTTGTGTCCAACTGCGGTATTCAGTGTTCTTCTCAATACCCGTGTGGAGATAGCCAATGCCACAGCGAACTTCAGTGACAGTTTCGCCCTCTAATTCAAGGACTAATCGAAGTACGCCGTGAGTTGAAGGATGCTGTGGTCCCATGTTTACGACAACGCGCTCTTCTTTGGCTGCACCAATTTCGGTAACTAAGGAATCCCAATCGCCACCTGTAACGGAGAAGACAGTACCTTCGGTGGTTTCACGCGAAGATGCATATGGATCGGCATAAGTGCTCATTAGCGATATGACCTCCGCTCATTTGGTGGTGGAGTTTCTGCACCTTTGTACTCAACGCTAATTCCGCCGAGTGCATAATCTTTGCGTTGTGGATGGCCGCGCCAATCATCTGGCATCAAGATCCGAGTTAACCCTGGATGGCCATCAAAAATAATTCCAAACATGTCAAAAGTTTCACGTTCATTCCAATTGCAACCTGCCCAAACTTCAACGAGCGAAGCAAGATGTGGATCGGAATCAGGAACTGAAACCTCTAAACGAATACGTTGATTTTTTGTCATTGATAGCAAGTGATAAACCGCGTGTAGTTCGCGATTTTCATCAGCTGGGTAATGCGCACCACTTACTCCGAGGCACATTTCAAAAAGTAATTTGTCGCGAAGAATTAAAGCAACTTCCATCAACCGAACTCGCTTGATGTGGAGCGTGAGTTCGCCGCGGTCGACAACTACTCGCTCAATTGCATCTGCAAAATCTGGATAGGCGCGCTCTAGATCATCTGCAACTTGATCGAAGTAACTTCCAAATGGGCGCTCTGCAGATCCAAGTGAAAAAACGCTACGGACCAATCCGCCATAACCTGAAGTGTCACCGCTACCAGTGGCACCGAACATTCCACTTTGCTCGCTCATCGCAGAAGCCCCTTCAACTCAATAGTGGGCTTTGCGGCGAGCGCTGCTGCTTCAACTTCCTTGATGATGCGTTCCCGATTTGGTCCAAGTTTTTCTTCAGAAATATTCTCGTGAAGTTTCAAAATTGCATCCATCAACATCTCAGGACGTGGTGGGCAACCTGGCAGATAAATATCAACGGGAACCACGTGATCGACACCTTGCACAATTGCATAGTTATTAAACATTCCGCCAGAAGATGCACAAGCACCCATCGCAATTACCCATTTAGGCGCTGCCATTTGATCATA
>JBAXNY010000063.1:0-6534 GCA_037133535.1 Actinomycetes bacterium | reverse complement strand
CCTTTAAAGAGATCGCTGCCACCTTTGCCGAGCGGATCTCGATCGCCGAGCGTAGTTTTGCCCGCGTTGTGGCCCTGGATCCAGCCTTTGCATCGCTGCTTCCAGAGGTTCTGATCGGGGTAGGCGCCCAGCGCTTTGCCGCGATCGCTGAGAGAATCCTGACTCCCAAGACTCCGCCTACGGTCAAGATCGAGCACCTTCACATGCCTCTGGTGAGCGTGGCTGAGCAGTCCCAATACGTCGTAGACTCCCTCCGACGCTCCAAGAGCATGAGTTTTCGGGCCCTGATAGGCGATGCTGAGAGCACCCTTGTGGTGGTCGCTCGTTTCCTAGCCCTTTTAGATCTTTATCGACATGGCGCTTTACGCTTTGAGCAGGTGATCTCCTTGGGAGAACTCCAGATCACCTGGATCGGCAGCGATGAGGGCGAGATCGTGGCAGGGCAAGAGTTTGATGAAGAGGTTCGAATGGTCGAAGGGGATGAGAATGTCTAATGTAGAACTTGAGCGTTCCATCGAAGCGATCCTGATGGTCGTTGATGAGCCGGTGAGCGAGCTGACCTTGGCTCAGGTCCTGGAAGTCACCGTTGACCAGATCGTTGAAGCCCTATCCAGTCTTACCGACTCCTATGGCGAGCGCGGTTTCGAGCTCAAAGCGATCTCCGGGGGATGGCGCTTCTATAGCCGCCCTGAATATTCCCCTGCCGTAGAGCGCTTTGTCTTGGATGGTCAGCAATCGCGTCTAACTCAAGCCGCTTTGGAGACCTTGGCTGTGATCGCCTACCGCCAGCCAGTTTCTAGGGCTCGAGTATCTGCCATTCGCGGGGTCAATGTCGAAGCAGTCATGAAGACCCTCGTCACACGTGGCCTAGTGGAGGAGTCCGGGGTAGAGGCTGAGAGTGGCGCAATTCTCTACTCGACCACCAGCTACTTCCTAGAGCGTTTGGGGCTTAACTCTCTCGCCGATCTGCCAGCTCTGGCCCCTTATCTGCCAAACTTGGACCGTCTCGACGAAGTGTTGGATTCCCTCACCGATTAAGGCACGAAGGCGGATTTGAGCCTTCTAGTAGTGGTATAGAGTTAGGCAATGACGGAGATTTCCGTCTGGGACAGAGTAAGAAGAATAGAAATGGACACTGCCGCGATGGCACTGATGCGATTGAACAAGATAATTGCCGAATCTGGCGTAACAAGTCGACGTGGGGCTGACGAGCTCATCTCCGAGGGTCGAGTAAGCGTCAATGGGAAAGTCATCACTGAGTTGGGTGCGAAATTTGACCCAGAAAACTCCAAGGTCATGGTTGATGGCGAGACAATCATGCGAGAATTGTCTAAGAGTTATCTTTTACTTTATAAACCTAGAGGCGTTGTGTCTACCATGTATGACCCTGAAGGACGCCCCTCACTATCTGACTTTATTGACCTCCGGAAGGAGCGCCTTTTCCACGTAGGGCGCTTGGATAAGGAGAGTGAAGGTTTAATCCTCCTCACCAACGATGGCGAGATGACCTTTCGAGCTACCCACCCTAGTTATGGGCTGGAGAAGACCTACATCATTCAATATGACGGAACCCTTCCTGCCGGAGTAGACCGGACCCTGATGAAGGGGGTCGAGCTCGAAGATGGAATTGGTCGAGTTCTGGCCTTCCGTGAACTGAGCCCGACCTGGATTGAGGTGGTGATCCATGAAGGTCGCTACCACATCATTCGACGATTGATGGAGGCGGTAGGGGTTCGGGTTGAACGCTTGATCAGAACCAAGTTTGGCCCGGTCAGCCTCGGTGAGACTCCTGAGGGAAGATGGCGAGATCTCAATGACGGTGAATTGTTAAATTTACGAAACGCTTTATCGCTATAGCGTTTAAAGGTTTTGCAGTTTTTTTACCGATTTAGCCATTTATAGATAATAGCTGGATACTTCTGCGAATTGCTGACTTATCGATAATTGCACGCGTGAGAATGTCCTGTGAAATCTATAAGTCGATAATCTTTAAAGGTGATCTTTAGCGGAAGTTCAGGAGAAGGCAATTATCGACATTCGATAATGTACTAAAACCTTTTTGCCGATAAAGCGTTAAAAAGGTTGAGTTGCAAACGCATCCTTAGGGTTACTCGCGCTACCCTTCTCACATGAGCGTGCGAGCAATTCGTGGAGCAATCCAAATAGCAGGTAATGAGAAGGAGCTAATTCACGCCGGCGTGAAGGAGCTCTTACTTGCAATCTTGGAGGCTAACGAGCTAACCCCAGACGATGTCATCTCAGTGCTCTTCACTGCCACCCCAGATCTCACCGCCGATTTCCCAGCGGTTGCTGCTCGAGAGATTGGCTTCGGGGGAGTGCCTCTGATGTGCGCCGTGGAGATCTCAGTTCCAGGTGCCCTACCTCTAGTTATTCGCACCATGCTCCATGTCGAGAGCGACAAGCGTGCCAACGAGGTAGCTCACATCTATCTTCACGGGGCCAAAGCGCTCCGGCGAGATATCGCCCAGTAAACGCGGGCAACCTCATGGCTATTTCACGCGTAAAAATCATTGGCAGCGGCCTGATCGGCACCTCGATCGCTCTTGCATTGGCGGAAAAGGGCGCTGAAGTCACCATGGTGGATCGATCGCCAGCTTCTGCAGCTCTGGCTCAAGCCTTAGTAGGAGGTAAAGGTGATCTCACCGGGAAGTTTGACCTGACTGTTATCGCGATTCCTCCAGCTGCGATTTCTGATGAATTCTTAAGCGAAATAAGTTCAGATGTTTACTCGACATTTATAGATGTAGCCAGTGTTAAGAGTAACCTTCTAGCGAGAGTGGCGAGTATTGATGGATTGGCAGGACGGTTCTGCTCCACTCATCCCATGGCTGGCCGTGAAGTTGGTGGCCCGGCATCTGCTCGCGCCGATCTCTTCGAAGGTCGCAACTGGATCGTCCTCAACGGATCAACTCTTGAGGCAGATCGCCTAGCCGCTGTAAATGAATTGATCTCGATCTGCGGAGCTAGGGCAGTGGTGATGGCACCGGATGAACATGATCGGGCACTGGCTCTTCTATCCCATTTACCGCAGGTGCTCGCCTCGATTTTGGCCACTCAGTTGAAGGATGTTCCGGTGGAAATTCTCGACCTTGCCGGTCAGGGGATGAAGGACACAATCCGAATTGCAGGATCAGATCCGAAGCTCTGGCGCGAAATTATCTCTGCTAACTCCGATGAGATTGCACCGCTTCTGAAGGCGGTACGCAATTCATTAGATGAGGCGATTAAGAACATTAACGATCCAGCTGCAATTGAAGCGTTAATTGAAAGCGGCCAAGGTGCACGCAATCGTATTCCAGGTAAACATGGCGGAGTTTCCCGCAATTACTCCTACATTCCCATTGTGATTCCTGATAAAGCTGGACAACTTGGTGCGCTATTTAATGAATGTGCCCTTGCTGATGTGAACATTGAAGATCTTTCGATCGAACATTCACCAGGTCAGCAGACTGGTTTGATCACTTTGGCTGTTTCACCTACCGATGCAGCGAGATTATCGGCACATTTATCAGCGGCAGGCTGGGATGTGCATTCATTTGAGCAAAACAGCTCCGAATAGGTCGGTACTCTTATCCCATGAGCATCGTCGTAGCAATGGACGGGCCGAGTGGTTCAGGAAAATCAAGTACATCTAAAGCGATTGCAATTCGTGCTGGCTGGAATTATTTAGATACTGGGGCGTTGTATCGCAGCGTTACTTGGTTAGCGCAAAACAAAAAGATTGCAACAGTGGAAGAAATTTTGAAAGCGTTAGAGGAAAATCCCATAACTTTTCTTACCGATCCGCGCACGCCTCGAGTTTTCTGTGGCGGTGAGGAGATCACTGATGAGATTCGCAATGAAAAGATTTCGAGTGCGGTGAGTGTGATTAGTGCTTATCCAGAAATTCGTAACCATCTCTTCGCTATTCAGCGACGCTACATAGATGGTGCAACACATGGCATCGTTGTAGAAGGACGCGACATCGGCACAAAGATTGCACCCGATGCTTCGATTAAGGTTTATTTAACAGCGGATATCAATGCCCGCGCCGCACGCCGGGAGGCAGAGCTCACCGAAAGTGTCGATGCGGCAGAAGTTGCGCAGTCGCTAGAAAAGCGCGACCTGATCGATTCAACGCGCGTGACTTCACCACTTGCGATGGCAGAGGATGCAATTCACATCGATTCAACGGAATTGAACTTGGAAGAGACTGTTGAGCGGATCTGGGAGTTGCTGCGCGAACGAAATCTCTTGGGTCTACCAGTTGTCGCAATTCTTGGTCGCCCTAACGTGGGTAAGTCAACGTTAATAAATCGATTTATTGGTAGACGAGAAGCGATTGTCGAAGATACTCCTGGCGTCACCCGCGATCGTGTCAATTACGAATGTGAATGGGGCGGTCGTCGCTTCATGGTGATGGATACCGGCGGCTGGGAATCTAAACCCGATGGCATCTCAATTGGAATTACTGCCGGCGCCGAGATGGCAATTGCGGATGCAGATGTTCTCTGTTTCGTTGTCGATGCAAAGATTGGCGCACTGCACGAAGATGATTCATTAGTTCAAGTGCTTCGTCGTTCGAAGAAACCAACACTTCTTGTTGCAAATAAAGTTGATGGCGAACGTGAAGAGTCGGACGCGCATGAGTTATGGAAGTTGGGACTCGGCGAACCATTCTTTGTATCTGCGTTGCATGGCCGGGGAAGTGGTGATCTGCTCGACAAGATTGTCTCTACCTTGCCAGAAGTTGGACATGCGCAGACTCATGATGGTTATCGTAAAGTTGCACTGATTGGTCGCCCCAATGTTGGTAAATCAAGTCTGCTCAATGTTTTAGCAGGGTCAGAGCGTTCGTTAGTTGATGATGCAGCCGGTACTACGCGCGATCCAGTCGATGAGCTGATTGAAATCGATGGTTCCATCTGGCGCTTTATTGATACTGCAGGCCTACGCCGTCATGCCAATCAACAAAGTGGCACCGATTATTACGCCACACTTCGTACCCAGATGGCGTTAGAGCGCTGCGAAGTTGCCGTCGTGGTTCTCGATGCCTCAGTCCCGATCTCCGAACAGGATCTGCGCATCATCACGATGGTAGAAGAGGCGGGAAAAGCGCTCGTGGTTGTCATGAATAAGTGGGATTTAGTAGATGAAGATCGCCAGACTCAGTTGGCTAGAGAGACCGATCGCCATCTAGATCAGATTGAATGGGCGCAGCGAGTAAACATCGCAGCGAAAACTGGATGGCACCGCGATCGTTTAGCTCCCGCACTTCGTACTGCGATTTCAAGTTGGGAGAAGCGAGTTCCGACCAGCCGTCTCAATTCATTCCTTGGCACGATGATCGGTGCAACACCACCGCCAGTTCGCGGCGGCAAGCAGCCAAAGATTTTCTACGCCACCCAAGCCGGAATTGCACCGCCGAAGTTCGTGATCTTTACCAATGGTTGGCTAGAGCCTTCTTACCGCCGCTTTATCGAACGGCGCCTGCGCGAAGAGTTTGGTTTCCCGGGAACGCCAGTGATGGTGGCAGTTCGCGTCAAAGAGAACAATCCTTAAGATAGTAACCACGGGGCGTAGCGCAGCTTGGTAGCGCACCAGGCTGGGGGTCTGGTTGTCGCAGGTTCAAATCCTGTCGCCCCGACATGAAGCAACTAAGCGGTAATCGGGTTGTCACAATTCCCAACCTCATTTCCTTTGCGCGAGCCCTCGGCATTCCACTCTTCGTCGTCCTCGGGTTATCTGGTCACCATGATGGATGGGCAGTTTTCGTCCTGACCGTCGGTGGGATCAGTGATTATCTCGATGGAAAATTGGCGCGAATTCTCAATCAATATTCCCGCCTTGGCGAATTACTCGATCCAGCCGTCGATCGTCTCTACATTTTGGCAACGCTCTTAGTTCTTACATCGCGCGATCTTCTGCCGATCTGGATCGTCGCGCTGCTCATTGCACGCGATGTTTTTTTGGGCATTTACACACTCGCACTCAATCGCAAGAAATTTCCACCAATGACGGTGACATTTATCGGTAAGGCGGCGACCTTTAATTTACTTTATGCCTTTCCATTCCTTCTCCTCGGAGCTTTTGATAATTGGCTCGGAACGATCGGCTACATCATCGGATGGAGCTTTGGAATCTGGGGGATCGCTCTCTACCTCTTTACCGGTCTTCAATATGCCCGCACCGCTCAGGCTCAACTACGCCAGATCGTGTAGAGGCTTGGCTTAGACAAGAGCGATGTTGGCCAGTAAGTTATCGCCATGAGTAATGCTCCCGAAACGCTGCAGTACACGAAAGAGCACGAGTGGCTTTCGCAGAGCGGTGACGTAATCACAATGGGAATTACCGATTTCGCCCAGAGCGCGCTTGGTGACATCGTTTATGTTCAATTGCCAAAAGTTGGCGATAGTGTGCAAGCCGGAGCAATTTGTGGTGAAGTGGAATCAACGAAGAGTGTTTCCGAGATTTATTCTCCTGTAACTGGAAGTGTTACTGAAGTCAATAGCGCATTGGTAAGTAATCCAGAGT
>JBAXNY010000062.1:0-6680 GCA_037133535.1 Actinomycetes bacterium | reverse complement strand
ACGAAAGAGTGGTGTGGCATCGCGACTATAGGCCTCTAGGGAGGTGAGGTCGGATTTAACGATGTCGGCGCCAAGGAGTGCAGTGAGTTGTTCTGCTATTCCTTGCGCTGCCATGGGCTAATTGAAGTTAGTGATGTTCGATTGCTTTGATGTCATCGCTGGTTGGCTTAGCAACTTGTTCAGACGCTGCGCGGCTCATACGAGCGCGAAGTTTGCTAGTGATGGACTTAGGACGACGAACGCCAGCGTTGTCAGTTTCAGGAAGCGCAAGGGCGGGTGCCTGCTCGTGTTGAGTGAGCTTCCACATCTGCTCTTGATTGAGTGGCTCGTGGACTTCAACGAACTCACCATGTGGCAGACGAACCAAACGACCAGTCTCGCGACCGTGGAGCACGAGCTCGCGATCTGCGCGCTGTAATGAGAGACAGATGCGCTTGGTTATTACGAATGCAATCGGTGGCAAGACGATGATGCCGATACGACTAAACCACATGATCTGATTAATAGTGAGGTGGAAGTGGGTTGCAATGATGTCGTTACCACCGTTGATCAGACCGATGAGAGTGAAGGTAAGTGCCATAACACCGAGTGCGGTGCGGTTAGGAACGTTACGTGGTCGATCGAGGAGATGATGTTCGCGCTTGTCGCCAGTGATCCATGATTCAATAAATGGATAGAGGGCAAGACCGGTGAACATGATTCCGGGAACGATTAGGCCAGGGATGAGAATGTTCCAAGAAATTGTGTGACCAAAGGCGTGAGTCTCTAGCGGTGGCGACATACGTACCAAACCATCGAGCCAACCCATGTACCAGTCAGGTTGTGAACCGGCAGAGATCTGTCCTGGTGTGTAAGGACCATAGAGCCAGATTGGGTTGATCGATGCAACGGCGCCTAAGAATGCAGTGACACCGAAGACGATAAAGAAGAAGCCGCCAGCTTTTGCCATGTAGACGGGCATCAATGGATAACCAACAACGTTCTTCTCAGTACGACCAGGCCCTGGGTATTGCGTGTGCTTTTGATACCAGACCAACATTAAGTGGACGGTGATCAGCGCAAGGAAGATGCCAGGGAGCAAGAGAATGTGCACGGTGTAAATACGTGGAATGAATGCTTCGCCAGGGAATGCGCCACCGAATGCGAAGTAAGCAAGGTATGAACCGACAACGGGGAGTGCTTGAATGATTGCTTCTGCGATGCGGATACCAGTACCGGAGAGCAAGTCATCGGGGAGTGAGTAACCGAGGAAGCCTTCGACAATTCCGAGAGTAAGAAGACCGACTCCGAGGATCCAGTTAAACTCACGTGGCTTGCGAAATGCGCCGGTGAAATAGACACGGAGCAAGTGAACAACGATTGCAGCTAAGAAGATCAGTGCGGCCCAGTGGTGAATCTGGCGCATTAACAAACCACCGCGAACATCAAAAGAGATGTGCAATGTGGATTCGTATGCGGCCGACATCTTGAGGCCAGAGAGTGGTTGGTAACTTCCGTTGTAGATCACATCTTTCTGTGATGGATCAAACCAGAAGGTAAGGAAAGTTCCGGAGAGCAGAAGAATTACGAATGAGTAAAGCGCAACTTCGCCGAGCATAAATGACCAGTGGTCGGGGAATACTTTGGTGAGATTTTTGCGCAGCCACTTAGCCGCGCCAGTGCGCTCATCTACATAGTTGGCAACTGTGCCTGCAACTCTTTCACGTGCGGTCATGATGAGCGCTCCCAGAAACTAGGTCCGACAGGTTCGGTAAATGGTTGTCGTGCAACGAGATAACCCTCTGCATCGAGGCTTAATGCTAATTGAGGAAGTGGGCGAGCCGCAGGTCCAAAAATAACTTTGGCACCGCGTGTGACATCAAATGTTGATTGATGGCATGGGCAGAGCAGGTGCTTGGTCTGTTGTTCGTAGAGTGCGATTGCGCAACCCATGTGAGAGCAGATCTTGGAGAAGGCGATGATGCCTTCGTGGGTCCAAGAAAGTTTCTCGGGTGAGAGTTGGAAATCTTGTGGGCGGATGCGAATCAGAAGGACTGCATCCTTGCCAATGTCTGCGAGTGTGCGCTCTTGCCCCTTAGCTAACTCGGGAAGAACTTGCGCAACAGCGCCAACTTCGAGATCTGATGGCTTAATGGGGCGATCACCTGGATCGGTAACTAAGCGTGTGCCGCTGCGCCAAGATGTCTGTGAAAGCTCCATCTTGGGAAGTGGGCCTAAATCACGAAGCAATAAAACTGGAGAGAGACCAACCAGGCCAAGTGCTAAACCTAATGAGCGTTTGATAAGTGGGCGACGACCAAGACCTGCAGTGCCGGCGCGCTCTTTCACTGTGTCTACGAAATCTGAGCGATCTTCATCGCTAGAGCGCATCTCATGGCGTTGTGCGATTACTTCATTATCTGGCATCAATGCGCGGGCCCATTGAATCGCACCCATGCCGATAAAGAAGAGTGAGGCGGCCATGCCGATACCTAAAAATAGTTGTGATGCATTGGTGTTGCCCATGATCGGCAAGAAAATAAATTTATTGCCAGGAATGAAAATGTAGGAGTAGATCATTAAGACAGTGCCAACAACCGAGAGTAAGAAGAGAACAGCTACTTGGCGCTCTGCCTTCTTCTCTGCAATTGGATCATGATCTGCTTTGCGATGAACGTGTGCGGGCAATCCTGGATCTTCAACTGGTGCGATCTCTGTTGACATCTCTTATCTCGCCTTCGATGCTAGCCAGACTGCAACACCGATTAGGAGTCCAAGTCCGAGTGTCCATACGAGTAAACCTTCAGTAACCGGTCCTACGCGGCCAAGAGATGCGCCACCTAAGTTGGGTTCTGCTTCTGCTGCTTTGATCCATTTAATAATGGAGAGTTTCTCAGCGGGTGTAATAACTTTGTCGGAGAAGACTGGCATGGATTGCGGACCAGTTGCGAGTGCTTCGAGAATGTACTTTGGTTCCACGCCCATAAGTGTTGGTGCGTATTTACCTTGAGTCAGTGCGCCACCTTGTCCAGCGAAGTTATGGCACATCGCGCAGTTGGTGCGGAATAACTCGCCGCCTTGTGCAGTATTGCCATCGCGTTCGTAATTAATGTTTGCGGCATCTGGAATCGCAGGGCCAGGTGCAAGGGATGCAACGTAGGCGGCAAGGGCTGCAGTCTGTTCTTCGTTGTAAACCGGCTTCTTGCGCATTGCCTGAACACTCATGTCCTGCATTGGCATACGACCGGTGCCAACTTGGAAATCAACTGATGCTGCGCCGACACCAATAAGGGATGGTGCAATTGCTCCTCCTTCTGCATTGAGGCCGTGGCAGGAAGAACAACCCTTAAGGAAAATCTGGCGACCCTCTGTGACTGCTGCGCTACGCGCAAATGCGCTCTGGGCTGGCTTGGTTGTTGCACTTGCAACAGAGAAGGTGGTGCCAACAAGAAAGAGTGCGAAGAAGAGTGCAATCGGTGAGGCAAAGCGGTGGCGGCGAAGGCGCGATAGTTTTTTCATAGTTTGCGCATCACTTAATCAGGTAGATCGCAGAGAAGAGGGCGATCCAGACCACGTCGACGAAGTGCCAGTAATAGGAGACCACGATTGCAGTTGTTGCTTGGGAGTGGGTGAAGCGACGAGCTTTAGCAACACGGATGATGACAATAAGAAATGCCACGAGTCCACCAGTTACGTGCAGACCATGGAAGCCGGTTGCGATGTAGAAAACTGAGCCGTATGCATTAGAAGAAAGACTTAGACCTTCGTGTACCAATGATGCGTACTCATAAATTTGGCCGGCGATAAAGAATGCGCCCATAAGGAATGTCAGCGCAAACCACTCGCGCATTCCCCACTTAGAGATCTTCCAGAATGATGCAGTGCGCTTTGCTTGAAACTTCTCTGCCGCGAAGACACCGAACTGGCATGTGACAGATGAGAGAACGAGAACGGTGGTGTTGACTGCAGCGAATTTAATGTTGAGGATCTTTGTGGATTCCAACCAAATGTTTGGACCTTGTACGCCGCGTGTGGTGAAGTACATTGCAAAGAGTGCAGCGAAGAACATGAGTTCACTCGAGAGCCAGACAATGGTTCCAACTGCCACCATGTTGGGGCGGTTGATCTTGTGCATTGATACTGGAGCGCTGGACATAGGGGCGATTATTCCCGACTTCACGGTAAAAGATGCTATCGAGAGCGCTCTGGGGCGACCTTTTACTCGGAAATGGTCAGTGAAACGGGTCACCTCATTCGCGGCCTCAAAGGGCTCGGTTTTGGTGGGGCGAAGCCTTTAGACTTGCCCCATGTCAGAGCGGGTTATTGCAAAGCAGATCGTGATTTATTCCGACGATTCCAATGTGCGCAAATCCATTACCGCCGCCCTCGGCAAGCAAGTATCTGCCGAAGTAGGGCCACATCAGATTCATGAATTTGCAACTGCCGATGCACTGCGTGCCTACATCGATAGCAAGAGCGTCGATGGAACACCACGAGCTGATCTCTTTATCCTCGATGGCGAGGCAACACCAGAAGGTGGCATGAGCGTTGCGCGCCAACTCAAAGATGAAGTCTTCAATTGCCCACCAGTAATCTTGATTATTGGTCGTCCAGATGATGCATGGCTAGCTTCCTGGTCTCGCGCCGAGAGTGTCATCTCCCATCCGATCGATCCATTTACTTTGGCCGCACGTGCCGCTGAGTTACTCGTCGCCGGCAGCTCTGTCCTTTCCTAATTAAGAGATCGGCTCGATAGCGATGTGGTCCACACTTCTTGCCGAGTTAGATGATCGCAAAAATCTCTCCGCCGAAAATGCGCAATGGGCGATGCGCGAAATTTTAGAGGGTCGTGCATCGGCCGATGAAATCAAATCTTTTCTCCTTGGCTTGAAAGAGAAGGGCGAATCAGCTGCGGAAGTTTCGGCACTTGTCGATGAGATGTATCGTCATAGCGCGCCAATAAGTATTAGTAAGCGCGCGGTCGACACAGTCGGCACAGGTGGCGATGGACAACACACAATCAACATCTCAACTACTGCGGCAATTATCGCGGCCGCAGCTGGTGCCGTAGTGGTCAAGCATGGCAATCGCGCTGCGTCGTCAAAGTCGGGTGCTGCGGATTTATTAGAAGCACTCGGTGTTGCGATCAACCTCAATGGCGAGCAAGTAGCGCAATCAGTTGATGAACTCGGAATTGGTTTCTGTTTTGCACCGATGTTTCACCCTGCGATGCGCCATGCGGCGCCTGCTCGTAAAGAGCTAGGTGTACCTACGGTCTTTAACATTTTGGGACCGCTGGCCAATCCAGCAAAACCTGCGGCTGCTGCTATCGGTGTCGCTAATAAAGCAATGCATAAATTAATGGCGCAGGTCTTGGTCGATCGCGGAGTCGATGGCTTTGTCTTCCGCGGCGATGATGGGCTGGATGAAATTACCTTGGCGACAAGTACTGACGTGTTGGTTCTCGATAAAGGTCAGATCACTGAAATCTCAGTGAAGCCAGAGGATTTTGGAATCGCGCGTGCGCCGATTTCAGCAATCGTCGGGGGAGATGCAGCAGAGAATGCGGCGATCACTCGTGTGATTTTCAACGGTGAAAAGGGTGCACCGCGTGATGCAGTGGTGCTTAATGCCGGTGTGGCAATTGCAGCTTTTCGTGGTGATGCATCGCTATCGCCACATGAGCGAATCTATGCCGGTGTTAGATCTGCGGTAATTGCGATTGATACAGGTGCGGCAAATCAATTACTAGAGCGCTGGGTTCGATTGACCCAGAAATTAACATCCTGATCGTCTACCTTTTCAAAATCACCGCGAGATCTAGCCGCGCTAAATACTGGAAGTGACCACTCATCTGTGATGGAGACAATCCGAGTCTCTTGATTTTCGATGTAACCCAAAATCTTCTCGACCTCTTCATAGGTGGATGCCGGAAGAATTGAGCCATCATCGGTAATGCGCTCTGCGGTAAGTGAGAGCGATTCGATGGTCTGTGCAACATCAACACCAGGTGTGGAGTGTGCGCTACCCACGAGACGTCCGTGGCGAATGCAGAGGAACTCCCATTGATCATCGCGTCGGTGCGCGGTGATGATTTCACCAATTTGAGTGAAAGCGCGGATGCGTTGGCCGCGTGAAATCCCGCTGATGAGTGCGCTGAGGCGATTGCGCACCTGTGCTGCATCTTCGAAGCGCTCCTCGGTTGCTAAATTCTGCATCCGCCTGGTGAGTTGATCGACAACGGGACGCGAATCATTGTGGAGATAGTGCTGAAGCGTGGAGATAATTGTTTGATAACTCGAAGGACTTTGATTGCCGATGCAAGGTGCGGCGCAGCGATTCATGTCGAAGAGTGCGCAAGGACTAGCGGTTTTCATGCTGCGCTCTGTAATACGCGGTGTGCATTGGCGAAGTGGGAGCAATTCGTGAATTGCATCGATTGCTAAGTGAGCTGCTTCGTTGCCATGGAAAGGGCCAGCCCAACCTGCATCATCGAACAGTGTCTTGTGGCCGCGCACGGCAGAAAGACGTGGAAATTGTTCTTGGGTGAGTTTGATCCAGACCGCTTTCTCTTGCGTACGAGAACGGCGATTAAAACGCGGTTGGTGTTCTTGGATTAAACGCAGTTCGCGCACTTGCGCTTCGATAACAGTGGCGCAGGGGATGATGTCGATGTGGTCGGCCATTGCGATCATGTCTTT
>JBAXNY010000061.1:0-6718 GCA_037133535.1 Actinomycetes bacterium | reverse complement strand
AGTCGATAGAGCATTCGACATCGGCGATTGCGAATTTAAAGGCCAATCCATTGGTTGGAATTCTCCCTCCGGATTTCGCAATGCATTCCTTCATGAATATGAGGGCGAAGGCGGACTTTCCTGGATGCGATCTTTTTCAGGGCTACTCGTCACATGCGGTCTCGACCACACACTTTTCATGGATGAGCAGCAAGCAGATCACTACTTCTATGGGCCTCGTAAAAGTGTGCAAAGCTCGTTGCACGGAAGAATTGCCACGATTCCAGGAAAGTTACTCAGTTATGGCGAAGAGTGGAAGGGAGATGAATGCACACTCTACTGCGAAGGATTAGTGCAGCAATCGACCGTCTTTGGTGAAGATCTCCACCTCATTCGCAGAATTGAAGTGAAGTTGGGTAGCAGTGAAATTCATCTTCGCGATCGAGTAGAGAATCATGGCTTCTATCGCACACCACACATGTATTGCTATCACATCAATGTCGGCTATCCAGTCCTTGATGCTGGATCTGAATATCTCGCACCGATCAAAGAGACTCCTTGGGCGGCACATGCAGATAAGTACTCAGAACAAGGGGTCGGCTACCGCAAACTTCCAGAACCTATTACAAATTTTCATGAGCAGGTATGGGAACATGAAATGGTCCCCAATTCTGAAGGGCGAATTATCTCGGCAGTAATCAATCCTCGTATTAACTTGGCATTCTCCGTCAATGTGGCAGCATCAGAATTTCCAGCACAATTTGAATGGCAGAATTTTCACGCGGGACATTATGCAATTGGCATCGAGCCATCAACGCACCATGTCTTAGGTAAGCCCTTTGCCCAAGAGCGTGGTGAAGAGATCTGGCTCGAGCATGAGGAATCGAGAAGTTACCACTCAATCTTTACGATTCACGAGGGAGTTTCAGAGCTCGCTCAACTGAAGAGTGCAATCAACTCTGTGCAAATGCAGCCCGCAGAGGAGTATCCACCAGTCACCGGTAACTTTGTAAAGATTAACCATGGCTGATTTCTTAGGGCGCACAATTCTTTACACCGGTGCCGCTGGCGGACTTGGATCACCGACCACCATTTCTTTCTTAGAAAGTGGCGCGACGGTAATAGTTCTGGATTATGACCAATCGAAAATTGATGATTTACAGAGCAAGGCAGTAGACAAACCTGGAAAATTAATTATCAAGAGGACCGATTTGGGAGATAGCGAAGCGCTCGATTCGACACTCGATGAGGTTCTTGGTTCGGTTGAAGGAATCGATACTGTAATCAATAATGCTGCGATTTATCCGGCTAAACCCTTTTCTGAATTCACATTGGCAGAGTTTCAGAAAGTTGAGCGAGTCAATGTTGAGTCAGCAGTAATTTGTGTTCAAAAGTGCTTGCCATTTATGAAAGAGAAAAATTTTGGTCGAATTATCAATATTTCCAGCGTAACTCTTGGTGGAGGATGGGCGCTCCTTGCACCCTATGTCGCATCTAAAGGTGCGTTAATTGGTTTGACTCGAGCTTGGGCGCGGGAGTTTGGTGAGTTTGGAATTACTAGCAATGCAGTGGCGCCAGGTGCATTCCCGACCGATGCGGAGAAGATCCATCCCGATCCAGAGGGTTATAGCCGTGGCATCATTGAACGCCAAGCAATTAAGCGTCGCGGAATTCCATTCGACATCGCACATTCAATTTTCTTCTTGGCTGCAAAAGAGAGCGGATTCATTACCGGTCAGACTCTCAATGTCGACGGCGGATGGATTATGAACTAGTGGGCGCGCTTAGCGGTTATCGAATTCTGGATTGCTCGATTGCGATGGCCGGTCCCTTTGCCGCGCAACGATTAGGTGACCTAGGTGCAGAAGTTATCAAAGTAGAACCGACTACGGGTGAGTGGCAGCGTCACGTCGCCGCAGGTGGGGCAACCGGAAATATCATCAATGTTTCTTTCTTATCGCTCAATCGCAATAAAAAATCGCTAGCAGTAAACCTTAAATCTGACTCGGGAATGTCACTATTGAAAGACTTGGTCGCGACAGCTGACGTATTTCTGCAGAACTACCGTCCCGGTGTTGCAGCGCGGTTGGGAGTTGATTACGAAAGTTTGAAGAAGGTAAAGCCGGACCTCATCTATTTGTCGATCTCGGGATACGGTGAAAGTGGGCCTTATGTGAATCGACCAGGCCAGGACATGTTGTTGCAGGCTCTTTCAGGAGCGATGATGTCCAATGGAATTGCGTCTGAACCACCTTCACCATCTGGTCAATTTGTGGTTGATGCAGTTACTGCTGCAGCTGCTTCGGAAGCGGTTATTGCGGCACTCCTTCATCGTGAACGTACTGGCGAAGGTCAGTTAGTAACAGTGAACATGCTTGATGTCATTACTACGCTTCAAATGCAAGAACTATCCGTCTACACAGTAGGCAAATTGCCACAGCGCCGCTCGCAACAACCCCATGGCCACTCATACATTCGAGCCCCCTATGGAATTTTCGCTACGGCTACCGAATTTATTGCGCTGGCTTTCCCATCGCTGAAGGAGTTAGGCGAGCTCATAGGCGAGGATTCATTCCTGACTTATGATGATGAGAAAGATTCGTGGTTGCACCGAGACGAAATTTTTGCAAAAACTCAAGCTAGATTCCTGACAAACACTGCAGAACATTGGTTGGCCCTTTTACGTGAGCACGGGATGTGGGTTGGCGAAGTTTATGGCTATAAAGAATTAGTAACTGATCCTCAGATCGCCCACAACGGAACTTTTGTTGAGTATGACCATCCCACGGAAGGTCGCGTAAAGACTCCAGGCTTTCCTTACAAATTCAGTGCGACTCCGGCACAGGTGTACAACGGTGCACCGCAGGTGGGGGAAAATACGCGAGAAATTCTGCGGGCCCTCGGATACTCCGCTGAGAAAATAGAAGAATTAATTCAGAGCGGTGATGTTGTAGCAATGGAGGAAAAATGAGCAAAGAAGTGAAATTTAGCGTTACCGGTCACATTGCCACGATCACTCTCAATCGGCCAGAAAAACTTAATGCTATGACCCAAGAGATGACTTCGTTACTAAAAAAGCACATCGCTACCTGCAATGAAAATGATGAGATTCGCGTTGTCCTACTAACTGCTGAAGGTGACCGAGCATTCTGTGCTGGATCTGACATTGTGGATCTGGATCGCTATGCAACACCATGGGAATGGCGCACTCACAATGGATATTGCGAAACGATGCGTTACCTTAAGAAGCCATCAATCGCTGCCATAAACGGTTACGCCTTTGGTGGCGGACTTGAGCTTGCACTCGCGTGCGATGTTCGAATCGCTTCTGCAAATGCGACATTTGCTGCACCTGAAATTAAATTAGGTTGGATTGGGGGCGGTGGAATGACTGCGCTTCTCTCTGAAGCAATTGGTTCATCTAATACCGCTTTGTTGTTGCTAACCGGTGACCCCATAGATTCGTCTAGAGCCGAACCGTGGGGATTAGTCTCCGAAGTAATGCCGCGCGAGGCACTGGCTAAGCGTGCGCTAGAGATCGCAGAAGCCATTGCCCAAAGAGCACCAATTGCTGCAGAGGCTGCAAAAACCAACATTCGTGCCGCTTTTAGTATGTCGCGTGAGGAGGCCATTAATTATGAGCGTGATCTACAAGTGATCTGCCTCGCAACAGAGGATGCAGCCGAAGGTCGTGCTGCATTTAAAGCAAAACGGCCTGCAAAATTCACTAAGCGGTAACGAAGTAAGATACCAACGTGAGAATAACTAAGGTTGAAACACTTCGCCCACTGGCTCATCCCTCATCGCTCTGGATTCTGCTCCACGATGAAAAAGGCAATGTTGGTTTAGGTGAGACTTTCTTTAGCGCCTCCACTATTGAAGAGTATGTTCACGCAATTGCTGCGCCACTTCTCTTTGGCTTAAAAGCGGCGCATCCCGAGAATGTACAACTTGCGCTAATGCCCTACGTTGGTTTTCAAGCCGGCGGCATTGAGATGCGCGCACTCGGTGGTATCGACATTGCAATCTGGGATCTCTGGGGCAAGCGCCTCAATGCACCACTTGCTGAATTACTCGGCGGCAAGGTGCGCGAGAAGGTAAAGGTTTACAACACATGTGCCGGTAATTCCTACATGAAAAAAACTTCGGTACAGAACTCCAGTAATTGGGGAGTGGGGGAGGCAAAAGAGAAGAGTTACGAAGATCTCGATGCCTTTATGAATCGCCCCGCAGAATTAGCGCGCGACCTCTTCGATTCTGGAATCAAAGGCATGAAAGTTTGGCCATTTGATCCCGCTGCAGAGCGCACAGCCGGTGCGGCAATTTCACAAGAAGAGCTTGATTTCGGCGTCAATGTCATCTCGCAGATTCGCAATGAAGTGGGCGACGGTATGGACATCATGGTTGAGCTCCATGGACTTTGGACTCGTCCAGTTGCCGAAACCATTATGAATGCATGCGCGCCATACAACATTTTCTGGTTTGAAGATCCAATTCGGCCCGATGCATTTGATGCAGTAGCCAATCTGCGCCACTCAACTGGCTTGCCGATTGCTACTGGAGAGACATCAACTGGTCGCCGTGGGATCCTGCCATTGCTACAACAAAATGCCGTTGATTACATCACCTTGGATGTGCAATGGAGCGGTGGCCTTACTGAGGCGCGCAAGATGGCCTCTCTTGCTCAGACTTTTGCCACTCCAATTGCTCCGCACGATTGCACCGGCCCTGTCGCACTTGCCGCCTGCACACACTTAGTTCTATCAACTCCGAATGCACTTATTCAAGAGACAGTTCGTGCCTTTATTAATACGTGGTACCAAGATTTCGCCACAGGTATTCCACCGATTGCAGATGGCAACATTTCGGTGACTAACGCGCCAGGTCATGGTGTGCATTTACAAGAGTGGCTCTTTAAAGATAAAGAAGTCATCGTTCGTACGAGCAAAGGATAAATAGAGTGAGCATCGACGCCCAAGTACTTAGCGCGCACCAAGCCTGGTTGGAATATCGCACCTGGGATCGGAGCAAAGTTGTTGCACTCCTTGAAGCAATTGCTGATTCACTCGATGGCGCAAAAGCCGAGCTTGTTCCAGTTGCAATGGCCGAAACAAATCTGCCAGAGCCACGCCTTACTGGCGAAGTTGGTCGCACTACTGGTCAATTGCGGTTGATGTGCGCCGCTGTGAAAGATCCAAGTTATCTCGACATCACTATCGATTCTGCTGATTCAACTTTGACGCCACCGCGACCTGATCTACGTATGAAGACGCTGCCACTTGGTGTGGTCGCAGTATTTGGCGCGAGCAATTTCCCATTCGCATTTGGTGTTGCAGGTGGCGATACCGCATCAGCACTTGCTGCCGGGTGCGCAGTTGTTATTAAAGTAAATCCAGGTCATCCAGAGGTTTCCCGTTTAGTAGCGGCCAAAATGATCGCCGCAGCAAAGAGCGTCGGTGCACCCGATGGTTTAATTTCAATCGTTGAAGGCGTCGCCGAAGGTATGCAATTGGTCAAGCATCCATTGGTAAGTGCTGTTGCATTTACCGGATCCACCCATGGTGGTCGCGCTCTCTTTGATGCAGTCAATCAACGCGAGGTACCAGTTCCTTTCTACGGTGAACTTGGTGGACTCAATCCAATGTTTGTTACCAAGGCTGCAGCTGCGGCAAATGCCAAGGCCATTGCAGAGGGCTTCGTTGGTTCGATCACGATGGGTGCTGGGCAGTTCTGCACAAAGCCAGGTTTTCTTGTTGTAGAAAGCGCGGATGCAATCGCTGCTGAAACTCAAGCCTTCGTTTTTGGTGCACCAGGGCAGAAGCTTCTCAACCCACAGATTCGCGAGCGACACGATTCGATTCGCCAAGAGATGAGCAGCGTTCCTGGGATGACACTTGTCGCCCAGAACATGCATGGCGAAGACACCGCTGTTTCGGTATTTCGTATTAGTGCAAAAGATTTTCTCTTCCATCGCAAGCAGGCACAGCGCGAAGTATTTGGCCCAACTGCAGTAATTATCGATTGTGCATCCACTGCCGAATACATGGAGGTCGCTCACTCATTCACTGGCACACTCGCCAGTGGTATTCATGGCGTGGAAAATGACAGCACAATTCCAGCCGGACTCTTGTCACTACTCGAGCAGATCAGCGGTCGTATTGTCTGGAATCAATGGCCAACTGGCCTTGCAGTTACCTGGGCGATGCAACATGGTGGACCATACCCAGCATCAACTAATTCACTCTTCACATCTGTTGGTGCAAAGGCACTACTTCGCTTTCGTCGCCCGGTCACTTACCAGAACTTCCCGCAAGAACTCCTTGCAGCAGAACTTCGCGATGGATCTGCAGAATTGAAGAGCGCTCGAGTCAACGGAAAATAACATGGCTGCGCTTTGGGTTGGCTTAGATGTTGGTACATCTGGCGTCAAAGCAATTGCAGTTGATGGCAATGGCGCTGTTGTTGCTCGCGGTGAAGCCAATTACCCGATTCAGGGTGCAGGTGCAATTGCAGAGCAAGATCCACTTGATTATGTCGATGCAACTATTGCCGCAATTGCCCAACTTGGCACGATAGAGATTTCAGGAATTGGCATCTGCGGTCAAACTCCAACGCTAGTTCTGGTTGATAACGAAGCTAATCCAGTGACTCCAGCAATCACCTGGCGGGATTCTCGCGCTAAGAGTGAGAGCGATGAATTAAAGGCAAAGTTTGGCAAATCTTTGGCGCAATTCGGTGT
>JBAXNY010000060.1:0-6791 GCA_037133535.1 Actinomycetes bacterium | reverse complement strand
GCAAAAATAGAGGAATCACTGCGCTAGTAAGTAGTATCAGCACCTATGTTTGAATCACTCTCCGAGAAGTTCAGTAGCGCCTTTGCGACGCTGCGATCACGCGGCAAAATTACGCCGGCAGATATTGATTCGATCTGTGTGGAGATTCGCCAAGCATTACTCGATGGTGACGTTGCCCTTGATGTTGTCGACTCATTTCTCGCCCAAGTTCGCAATGAATCACTCATTGCACTTCCTGGTCTACAAGCGGGCAGCAATCAAGCCCAAGCAATTTACGACATTATTAACAAGGCGCTTATTGAGATTTTGGGTGGACAAGAGCGGCGAATTCGCATGGCAAAGAAACCACCTACCGTCATTATGTTGGCTGGTTTACAAGGTGCGGGAAAAACTACTCTTGCTGGAAAACTCGCTAAGTACTTTCTCGATCAAGGCAATACGCCGATCTTGGTTGCCGCAGATTTACAACGTCCCAATGCAGTAACACAATTACAAGTTGTCGGATCTAATGCTGGAGTTCCAGTCTTTGCGCCAGAGCCTGGCAATGGATTAGGTAATCCAATTGAAGTTGCTCGAGATGGCATCAAATTTGCCCAGAGCAAATTACATAACATCGTGATCGTTGATACTGCAGGACGGCTAGGTGTAGATCAAGCGCTGATGTCGGAAGCAATTGCGATTCGCGATGCAGTTACACCAGATGAAATTCTCTTCGTCGTAGATGCAATGGTGGGCCAAGATGCAGTGCGTACTGCCAAAGCATTTATGGATGGCGTGGGTTTTGATGCGGTTGTACTCACCAAACTCGATGGCGATACTCGCGGCGGCGCAGCGCTCTCTATCGCAAGCGTGACAAAGCGGCCCATTATGTTTGCATCTACCGGTGAAAAACTCACTGACTTTGATCTCTTCTATCCCGATCGCATGGCCTCACGCATCCTCGGCATGGGCGATGTTGCGACATTGGCAGAAAGTGCCAAGAAAGCATTTGATGGCGAAACCTCAGCCAAGTTAGAAGAGAAATTCATCAAGGGCGAAGATTTCACATTAGAAGACTTCCTTGAGCAGATGCAGGCGATGTCGAAGATGGGTTCAATGTCAAAGCTCATCGGCATGTTGCCAGGTGCTGGAGCGATGAAGAAGCAGATTGAAAACATTGATGACAATGACTTAATTCGCCAAAAAGCGATCGTGCAATCAATGACACCCAGTGAGCGCCGTGATCCGAAGATTCTCAATGGTTCGCGCAGAGCACGAATTGCGCAGGGAAGTGGTCGCGCAGTGTCAGAAGTAAATAATTTGGTTGATCGATTTAGCGCTGCAGTAAAAATGATGAAGCAAGTGCGCAATGGTGGAATGCCAGCTGGAATGCCGCCGGGAATGGGAGCGATGCTCCCACCGGGTGCAGGGCGAGCTCCTGCAAAAGCCCAACCTGCGAAGAAGAAATCTCGCTCGGGAAATCCTGCGAAACGAGCGGCGGAAGAGGGCGCCTAGTCGCCGATTTCGTATCTGAGCGCTGGAATGGCAAGATTGGCCACCTGTGACAGGGCCCTCTACCCCTGACACATCAGAAATTCCGCAAGTTGGATAGACATCGATCGCGCACCCCGCTGCGAGAAGTGACATCTGACATCTAATTATTAGGAGTAATTTTCTTGGCTACAAGAATTCGTTTAATGCGCGTTGGAAAAATCCGCACACCTTATTTCCGTATTGTCGTTACCGATTCCCGTAAGGCACGTAACGGTCTCTCGATTGAAGAGATTGGCCGCTACTCACCTAAGGAAGAGCCATCACTGATTCAGATTAATTCTGACCGTGCCTTGTATTGGCTCAAGACTGGTGCACTTCCAACAGCAGCTGTAGAGGCGCTATTGAAGATCACTGGCGATTGGCAGAAGCACAAAGGTTTACCTGGCACCGAAGGCACACTTCGCGTTGCACCAGCACGCCCTGAAAAGCGCGTTGCATACGAAGCAGCTGTGAAGCAAGCAATGGAAGAGCCAAAAGAGGGCGCAACAACACTGAAGAAGAAGGCGCAAGAGAAGCTTGCTGCTAAATCTGCACCAGTAGTTGAAGAAGCACCTGCGGCACCAGTTGCTGAAGAAGTTGTCGAAGAGGCTCCAGTTGCTGAAGCAGTCGTTGAGGCTCCAGTTGCAGAGGAAACTCCTGCGGCAGAAGTAGTTGCAGAAACAACCGAAGGCGCAGCTGAGTAATGATGGATGAAGCCCTCGAACATTTAGTTAAGGGAATTGTTGATAATCCTGATGACGTTGTCGTCAAGGAGAAGAACCATCGTCGTGGTACAACGCTAGAAGTTCGCGTTAACCCAGAGGACATTGGCAAGGTTATTGGTCGAAATGGTCGTACCGCTAAAGCGCTGCGCACCGTTGTTAGCGCGATTGCTGGACGTTCAGTTCGCGTTGATTTGATTGAGACCGACGAAGCTCGCTAAGTACGAAGATGCGTCTGCTCGTGGGACGAATTGGTCGCGCTCACGGCATTGCCGGTGAAGCCACGATTGAAGTGCGCAGCGATGAACCGCAATTGCGTTTTGCAGTTGGCGCTTGCGTGCAGACAGATACTCGTGGCGATTTAACAATCACTTCACATCGCCTCCATAACGGGACTCTGCTTCTTGGTTTTGCTGGAGTCACCGATCGAAATGGCGTTGAAGCCCTTCGCGATACTTTGCTCTATGCCGATGTAGATATCACTGAACAATCTGCACCAAATGAGTATCACGTTATGCAACTCATTGGCTGTCAAGCATTTCTAGAAAGTGGCGAACTCTTCGGTGAATTAACCGATGTTTTCAACCTGCCTGGTCAAGATGTCTTATCTATTGCAACTGCAAATGGCGAAGTACTTATTCCCTTTGTACAACAGCTAGTTCCACACGTTGATGTCGTAGCTCGTAAAGTAATAGTGATTCCACCAAGTATCGATGGTGTCGTGAAATGAAGTTAGAAGCAGTCACTATATTTCCTGAGTACTTCGATTCTTTAAAGCTCTCATTACTGGGCAAGGCACAATCTGCTGGCCTAATTGAGATTGCAATTCATGATTTACGCGCCTTCGCCGATGGCAATCACAAGAGCGTCGATGACACTCCTTATGGTGGCGGTGCAGGAATGGTTATGAAGGCTGAAGTTTGGGGAGCCGCCCTTGACCCAATTCTTTCAAGCAAGAGTGAATTAATCATCCTTACGCCGGCTGGAAAGAAATTTAACCAAGCAATTGCGCAAGAATTAGCTGGGGCAGAACAAATAGTCTTTGCCTGCGGTCGTTATGAGGGAATTGATTCACGCGTTACAGATCATTATCGCGCTCAAGGAATTAGCGTTCGTGAAGTTTCGATCGGTGATTATGTACTCGGCGGCGGGGAAGTTGCAGCAATGGTAATGATTGAAGCGATCACTCGACTCATTCCTGGTGTGCTGGGAAATCCAGAATCACTTGCTGAAGAGTCACATAATGAAGATGGTTTCTTGGAATATCCCAACTACACAAAGCCAGCCAATTGGCGTGGCATAGAAGTTCCCGAAGTTCTACTCAGCGGAAACCATGGCGAAATTGCCAAGTGGCGCGCGACACAAGCAATAAAGCGTGCTCAGGAGAATCAATAACTCGTCAGTAACGCCTCTTGGCACTTAGAGTTTGCACATGGCAGCCTTCGATCCCAAATTACTTTCACAACTCATTCGTGATTTGGAACCTGTCGTTGCCGTAGAACTCGACCGCCATCTCAAGATTCAAAAAGAGTGGTATCCACACGAGTATGTCCCATGGTCGGAAGGTCGCACTTACGCCGGCCCACTCAATGGCGATGCTTGGGAAGCTAAGGATTCGCGCTTGAGTCCAGTTGCGCAAGATTCATTAGTACTCAATCTCATGACTGAAGATAATTTGCCGAGCTATCACACTGAAATTGCAATCGCCATGGGGCGAGATGGCGCATGGGGTAATTGGATTGAACGTTGGACTGCGGAAGAAAATCGCCACGGCATCGTGATGCGCGATTACTTGATGGCAACTCGCGGCGTTGATCCAGTTGAATTAGAAGATCTTCGTATGGCCCACATGTCGATTGGTTACCAAACACCGTATGAAGGCGACATGCTGCATACCGTTGCTTATGTTTCATTCCAAGAGTTAGCAACCCGAATTTCTCACCGCAACACTGGCCTGATTTCAGATGATCCAATTTGTGAGGCAATGTTGCAGCGAATTGCCCTCGATGAGAATCTCCACATGATTTTCTATCGCAACATGTTGGGTGCGGCCCTCGAGATGGCACCGAATGAAGCGATGCGTGCAATTACCGATGTAGTCACTAACTTCGATATGCCAGGTGCGAGTATGCCGGGCTTTGGGCGCAAGGCGGTAGGAATCGCACTTGCTGGAATTTACGATCTACAACAGCACCTTGACGATGTCATAGCACCGGTACTGCGTGCGTGGAATATCTTTGAACGTGAAGATTTAAATGGCGATGGTCAAGCAGCACGTGAAGAACTCAAAATTTTCCTAGACACATCAATGCAGGAAGCGACTCGTTTCAACGAGAAGCGCGAGATTTACTTCGAGAAGCAAACCGCTCGCGGAATTAAACCAATTCGCCTACAGTAAGCACCATGTCCAAGCGCGTTCTCTTTATTGAGCATGACTATGTCAGTTTAGGTGGACCAATCTGGCGCCAATTTATTGCACGCGGCTTTGAAATCGTTCGCTTCAATATTGTTGATCAAGAACATGCAGCTACTCCCAACGTCACCGTTGAATGGCCCAATCTTTTAGAGTTCGATGCAGTTGTGCCAATGGGTTCACCATGGGGTGCTTGGGATGATGCCACTATTGGTAACTGGTTACTTCCAGAGATCAAGCATTTGAAAGCAGCTCACGATGCGGGAGTTCCTATTTTAGGAATCTGCTTTGGTGGCCAATTAATGGCACGCGTGCTTGGTGGAAGTGTTGCTCCGGCGCCACAACCAGAAATTGGTTGGCATGTAATTGTCAGCGATGATGAATCGCTCATTTCGCGCGGACCCTGGATGCAATTTCACTACGATCGTTTTGTCGTTCCACCTGGCGCAGTTGAGATTGCCCGATCACCACTTGCACCACAAGCCTTCACTATGGGGCGCACGCTAGGCGTGCAGTTTCATCCAGAGATGGATCCTGAAGTACTAGAGGCCTGGTTTGCAAAGAGCGATGGAGAAAAGGCAGAAGCTGCAGCGGCAGGTTTAGATGTCGCAATTTTGAGGGCGCAGACTAAATATGAGAGTGAATTTTCCAATCGGCGCGCAGCAGCGCTGGTTGATGGATTTTTAGACACGATAGCCACTCGATCCATCTAAGGAGCAGCAATGAGCGCAACGAGAAAACTCGGTCCATTCCAGATTTCACCTATTGGATTAGGTTGCATGCCGATGTCTGCCTTTCCACCTGATCGCCCAGGCATTCTCGATCGCCGCGATGCAGTAATCGAAGTTATTCATACTGCACTCGATAATGGATTAACACTTCTGGACACGGCAGATATTTATGCGCCAAGTTGGAACACAATGGGTCATAACGAACGCTTAGTCGCTGAAGCCTTTCGTACCTGGAGTGGATCGGCTGAGAAGAAGAGCGCAGTTGTTATTGCAACTAAAGGTGGCATTACTCGCAAACCTGGCGCAGATTGGCTCGGCACTGTCGGCCGCAATCTCACGGAAGATTATTTGTATCGCGCAGTAGAGGCATCAGCTGCCCGACTTGGCGTCGATAAAATTCAATTGTGGCAACAACATCGCCTTAATGACACCATGCCATTTGAAGAGCAGATGGAGAATGTATTTAAGCTTCGTGCACATGGCATTGTGCAGAACATCGGTTTGAGTAACGTCAGCGTAGAACAACTTCGCCGTGCCATCAAAATTGGTGGCAGTGTGAATGATGGCGGCGTTGTCTCAGTACAGAATGAGTGGAGTCCGCGCTATCGCAATGGCGAAGATGTTCGCCAGCTCTGTGAAGCCGAAGGCATTGCCTTCCTTACCTTCTCGCCACTGGGTGGGGTAATTCGTTCCAAAGAGTTAGCCGATGACAAGTACAACAAGTGGCACCAGATCGCTACCGCAAAGGGTGTTTCTACTTATGCACTCACAATCGCATGGCATTTAGCGAGCTCACCAGTAGCAATTCCAATTCCAGGATCTACTCGGAAAGAATCAATTCTCGACACGATGTCGGGGCTCAAAGTCCAACTTACTGCGAGTGAATTAGCAGAACTCAATGAGGCACTGCCACCTAATGATCCAGTGCATCCACTACTAGGAGCACAGCCACCATTTCGTGATTAAGCGCCTAACTTCCACATCTGCTTAGTAGCACTGCCATCGGGCCAGTAATTATCTTTTTCTGGCTCGATGGTGAGGGCATGCATGACCAATTTCTTGTTAACCAGTTCTGGCGCAGCAATTTGCAATGAGACCAAGATCGAAGTGCCGCCATTGAGATACATCGCTTTGCCACTGGCGCCGGTGCGATCCCAACTCTCCCATTCAATTCCACTCAATCGTGGCTGGGTAGTTGAACAACTCTTAGTAATGACTATCGGTTTGTAAGTGATGCCAGTGCAATCGGCGACGTAGACCTGCGAAGTCTTGGCACGAGTAATAAATTTATCGCCGCCCCATAAGAGGCCCATCAGAGTTATTGCAGCAAGAAAGATCAGCGCTGGCTTATTCGGCCGCATCCTCATCCTCGTCATCCAATAAATCAGCTATGCCGAGTAATGGCGATGATGC
>JBAXNY010000059.1:0-7089 GCA_037133535.1 Actinomycetes bacterium | reverse complement strand
CTATAGCGCAGTAGTGGGCGAGAGTGAATTGTCGGCCGGATCGGTGGAAGTAAAAGAGATGGCAAGTGGTGCCAGCACTTCAGTTACTCTTAGCGCCTTACCTTCATTCTTCACGAGTAAATAGGGGATTAGCTTTTTATGATGCGCACTCACAACGCTGGTTCATTGCGTATAAGCGATGCCGGAACAGTTGTCACTCTTGCTGGATGGGTGGCACGTCGGCGCGATCATGGCGGAGTTGCCTTCATCGATTTTCGCGATGCAAGCGGTTGGGTGCAAGTAGTTATTCGCGACGAAGCAGTTGCTGGCGCACTTCGCGCCGAATGGTGTCTGCAAATCACCGGTGAAGTTCTGGCTCGCCCTGCCGGCAATGAAAATAGCGCCGTTCCTACCGGTGAGATCGAGATTATGGCCGACACGGTTGTGGTCTTAAGTGAAGCTGCTGCGCTGCCATTTCCGGTTGATAGTGGCGATGAAGCCAACATCAGCGAAGAGGTGCGCTTGAAATATCGCTACCTCGATTTGCGACGCGAAGTTCCTGCGGCAAATCTGCGTCTGCGCTCAAAGGTCACTCAGACAATTCGCAAAGTCATGGAGCAAGAGGCGTTTCTTGAGATTGAAACTCCCTACCTAACTCGATCAACACCAGAGGGTGCGCGCGATTTTCTCGTCCCAGTTCGGCTCCAGCCGGGTAGTTGGTATGCGCTGCCACAATCGCCACAATTATTTAAGCAACTCCTGATGGTGGCTGGCATGGAGAAGTATTACCAAATTGCGCGCTGCTTTAGAGATGAAGATTTCCGCGCAGACCGCCAGCCAGAATTCACACAATTTGATTTAGAGATGTCCTTTGTCGATCAAGAAGATGTCCTTGCAATTGCAGAGAAGGTAGTTGCGCAAGTGTGGCGCGAAGTTGTCGGATTTGAAATGAAGTTACCCCTGCCAAGAATGACTTACGCAGTCGCCATGGACAAGTACGGATCCGATAAGCCAGATCTGCGCTTTGAATATACTCTCACCGAATGTACTGAGTTCTTTAGCGCAACCGAGTTTCGCGTCTTCCAGGCACCGTATGTTGGCGCTGTTGTGATGCCAGGTGGTGCAAGTTCTCCTCGCCGCGAATTAGATGCATGGCAAGAGTGGGCGAAAGCTCGCGGGGCCAAGGGCTTGGCTTATGTTCTAGTGGGCGAGGATGGAACTTTAGGTGGCCCAGTTGCTAAGAACCTCTCCGAAGAAGAGAGTGCCGGAATTGCAGCACACTGCGGCGCAGGAAAGGGCGATGCGATTTTCTTCGCCGCCGGTGAGCGCTCTGCTTCACAGAATTTACTTGGCGCAGTGCGGTTAGAAATCGGCAAGCGCTGCAATCTCATCGCGGAAGGCAAGTGGGAATTTCTCTGGGTGGTCGATGCGCCAATGTTTGAGCCAACCGATGGCGGTGGTTGGACTGCAGTGCACCATCCATTTACTGGACCAAAGCCTGAGTTCAGTAAAACATTTGCAAAGGATCCAGCAAATGCACTTGCCTATGCATACGACATCGTTCTTAATGGAAATGAATTAGGTGGCGGATCGATTCGTATTCACGATCGTAAAATTCAACAGGAAGTTTTCTCAGTAATTGGTCTCTCTGATGCCGAGGCGCAGAGCAAGTTTGGATTCTTGCTCGAAGCATTTAACTATGGCCCACCTCCTCATGGCGGAATCGCCTTAGGTATTGATCGGGTCTGTGCACTGCTCTCAGGTTCGGACTCGATTCGCGAAGTTATTGCATTCCCTAAGACGGCAAGTGGTGGCGATCCGCTGACTGGAGCGCCAACCCCAATCACGCCTGCGCAACGTAAAGAGAGCGGAATCGACGCCCTTCAATCCAAGTAGTTGATTTGGAGTAAATAGGGGAGAATCACGGAGTGCTTAAACCGCCGTTGTTAGCTCTGCGTTCAATTCCAGTTGTGATTGGAATTGCTATGAGCCTTCTACTCTCATCGTGCGGAAGCGCTACTCAACAATATCCCTCCAGCAAAAAACTAGGTGTTTATTTTGCTGTCCCAAATGGCTGGCATGAGATCACAACTAAACAATTAAATGCACAAGAAGCCCTGGCAACAGATGTCGATGCGAAGGATCGCGCTGCAATGGTCCAATGGCAGGATGCTTTCACGACCGATAATTCGATTACCGCAGCCGATGTCTTTAATCTGAACTCAGTAGACGCACCCGTTGCGTTCGTGCGAGTTCGTAGTCTCTTCCCAGATGAGACGAATTCAGTGTCTAATAATTCCCTTCGTAACATGGTGGTCCCGCTAACTACGTGGGTGACTTCGCCAACATCAACGACACCGGTCTATGAAATCTTCGATGATCAAGAGCGAATTGAAAAAGGTGCTCGAGGTGTAAGAACTGTCTTCTCATTTACTTTGCACGGAGAGAAACAGAGCATTGATCAGACCGCGTTATTGAGCCCGGATCGCTCCACCATCTACGTCCTATTGATTCGTTGTTCATCCATCTGCTTTGAGAAGAACAAGGCCGCCATCACAAAAATTGCAGAATCCTTCACGGTGAGAGGTAACAAATGAGTGAGATAGAGCAGAAGCCAGTAGATACGCTCGATAAGTTCGGGAGTCGTGAGCGCGATTCTGATCGTAAAGTTCGAGTACATCTCTCGCTCTTTGATCGCACAAAGTTCACCTCACTCTTTCTGATTACTTTTCTAGTCCTGGTCTGGGCCGACATGGCCGACAATCCGATTCTCAGTTTCAACGATGCCTTAGCGAATACGTTCAACACACGGTGGTGGCTCGTTGCGCTCCTACTCGTCGAGGTAATTCGACAGATCCACTTTGCGTTAGCTGAGCTCCTCTCCAAATACCATGGATTTTGGCTGCGTTACTTTAAGTTTGTTGATCGCCAGGTGCACCGCCTTAGCGATTGGACGAGATATCGCTTATCCCGCGTGATCAAGGCGCTGCTCTTTGTTGCATTGCTGGCCGTGATTCTGGGAGCGGTTTACAACGAGACTCCAGTACGAGCCCTCTTCTTCGCTCCTAAAGCTCTTTGGAGCGCACTGCCTATGTTGGGTCAGTTGCTCTTTGCTGTTGTCTTTATCGTCATTCAATTCGTTGCAATGTTCTGGTTCTTAAGCCGCGGCGGAATTGATACCTATTTCCCTGACGACATTCGTACTCGCTTTACAGATGTATGGGGACAAGATCATGTTCTCAATCGCATCCGAGAGAATTTGCTCTTCTTAGAACGTCCCGAAGAGATTGAGAAACATGGCGGTTATGTTCCTGGCGGAATTTTGCTCTGGGGCCCTCCTGGTACTGGAAAGACCCTGATGGCTGAATCAATGGCTGGTGAAACAGGTAAGCCATTCGTATTCGTAGATCCAGGTGCATTCAACGCGATGTTCTTCGGTGTTGGTGTTATGAAGGTGAAGTCACTTTTCAGGAAACTTCGTAAGTTAGCGCTGCGTTATGGCGGAGTAGTTGTCTTCTTCGATGAGGCAGATTCACTAGGAAATCGCGGCAACATCTCTAGCGGTGGACCACAACGCTTTGACGGTAAATCTCAGAGCGCAATATTTGGCGATGCCTGTCATGGCGGTAATTACTTATCAGAAAGCGCAGTATCTATCTTGGCGCGCGATAAATTTGTAGTTGGTGGAGCAGGTGGCGGTGGCGGTGGCGGTGGTATGGGAACCCTGCAATCACTTCTTACGGAGCTCTCTGGCCTGAAGAAGCCACGTGGATTTTTCAATCGCATCGTTCGCAGAACTTTAGGTTTGCGTCCGAAGAATCCACCGAAATATCGAATCTTGGTTGTTATGGCAACGAACATGCCAGAGGCACTCGATGAGGCGCTTTTGCGTCCTGGTCGGATCGATCGGATGTATCGCGTTGGTTATCCCAGCAAGGCAGGACGCATCCGCACCTATGAAGGATATCTTGCAAAGGTTTCACATTCACTTACTGAGGCCGAGATCGACAAACTTGCAACCATCACACCGTATGCAACCGGTGCCACAATTAAGGACACAATTAACGAGGCGCTCATTACTGCGATTCGCAATGGTCGGACCTCAATTACCTGGCCTGATGTCATCAAAGCTAAGCAACTTAAAGAACTTGGACCAAGTGAAGATGTTGAATACATCGAGCGCGAACGTCACGCGGTTGCAGTTCATGAGGCCTGCCACGCCGTTATGGCGCATCGAGTTCGCCAACACATGGCAATTGATTTAGCGACGATCGAAAAGGGTTCGGATTATCTAGGCATGGTCGCTTCGATTCCGCCGGATGATCAATTCACTCGTTGGCGCACCGAATATGAATCAGATATCTTGGTTTCATTGGCATCCCTTGCCGGTGAGCGCCTCTTCTTCGATGGCGACAATTCATCTGGCGTATCTGGAGATCTAGAGAGTGCAACCACTATTGCCTCTTTGATGGAAGGTCAGTGGGGAATGGGCTCCACTATCTCCTCGCATGCAACAGCGCGTCGCTTCGAAACGGGATCACCTGGCGGAGGCAAGGGCGGAAAGAGCAAAGGTGATACGCAAGCAAATATGCGTATGGCACTTGCTGATCGCATCGAGCAGAATTTGGGGGTACTCATTGTCAAAGCAGAAGAGATTCTCAAGAAGAATCGCAATGAAGTGCTTGCACTGGCACATGCCTTGGAGATTCATAAGACACTCTCGGGTGAAGATGTTGCTGCCGTGATCGATGGCACAGCGGGCTCAATTGTCGATGGCCGTCCCTACAAGGAGAAAGCCTTGCTTGCGCAGATTGAGCGATATCACAAGGCCGCAGTGAGCGCCCATTTTGAGCATCGCACTCCTGATGTAGAAATCCCGCAGATTTAGCATCCAGCCTTCTGCGCGTCGACTCAGGTAGGCTAACGAACATGGGTCCAGGTGGAGTTGCAACGATTATTGCCAGCGTATCTCTGCTGGTGATTGCAATCGCTTTAGGTTATGCCGTTATTCGGTTGGGGCGTTTGATCGACGAGGTCAAAGCATCGCTCAAGACAATGACCGAAGAAGCTACGCCTTTAATCGAGGAAGTCACAACGACTGTGAGTCTGGTAAACGGTCCGCTGAAGAGCATCAATCGCATCACCAAGAATGTTGAAGATGTCACAACTAAATTTACCGATACGGCAAATAACGTGATGGATAAGGGTGGCCCTGCTCTTCGCGTGGCTGGTGCGCTATTGAGTGCAGCGCAACTTTCCAAAGGTCGCAAAAAATCCAAGAGAGCCGAGTAGTCGCCAGCTGTGGAATCTGCTGACATCCGCTCTCGATGGCTCACCTTCTTTGAATCGGGCAACTCACTAGGGCTGGGGCACACCGTTGTTCCATCGGCCTCCTTGATTGCCGATGATCCCAATCTCTTATTAGTAAACGCTGGCATGGTGCCCTTCAAGCCGTATTTTCTAGGCGAAGTAAAGCCACCATTTCAACGAGCTACTTCGGTGCAGAAGTGTGTACGAACTTTAGATATTGATGAAGTTGGGAAGACCACACGTCACGCATCATTTTTTCAAATGTGCGGCAACTTCTCATTTGGTGATTACTTCAAAGAGGGAGCGATCACACTCGCGTGGGAGCTACTAACAAAGCCAACATCGCAAGGTGGTTATGGTTTTGCAGAGGATCGTCTCTGGGTAACTGTCTACAAGAGCGATGATGAAGCAGCCGACATTTGGCATAAGAAGATTGGTATTCCCAAAGAGCGGATCCAACGACGTGACATGGCCGATAACTTCTGGTCGATGGGTGTGCCTGGACCTTGTGGTCCATGTTCGGAGATTTACTTCGATCGCGGTCCAGCGTATGGCGCCGATGGTGGACCGATCGCCGATGAGAATCGTTACCTAGAAATTTGGAATCTTGTTTTCATGCAGAATGAGCGCGGTCAAGGTGGAAGTAAAGATGATTTCCCAATTGTTGGCGAGCTTCCTGCAAAGTCAATTGATACTGGTCTTGGGCTTGAGCGCACTGCCGCTTTATTGCAGGGCGTTGAAAACATCTATGAGATCGATACGACAAAAATCATTCTTAATCGCGCAAGTGAATTAACTGGCGCTAAATATGGAAAGGACCAGAACGCTGATGTTTCACTCCGTGTGATCGCCGATCATGCTCGCACTACCGCGATGCTCATTGGTGATGGCGTTACTCCTGGCAACGAAGGACGTGGCTATGTATTGCGTCGCATGATGCGCCGCACGATTCGCAACATGCGCTTACTCGGTGGACCAGAAAAATCTATGAATGAATTGATTGATGCGGCAATTGCAGCGATGGGACCTCAATATCCGGAGTTAGTAACGGAGAAGGGGCGAATCTCATCGGTTGCAAATTCTGAAGAGGAAACCTTTCTGCAAACACTTAAGAGCGGTACGACTATTTTTGATCAGGCAAGTGCTGCGCTGAAAAAGAGCAAAGTTTCACAATTGCCAGCTGATGAGGCATTTAAATTGCATGACACCTATGGCTTCCCGATTGATCTCACATTAGAGATGGCCGCCGAGCAAGGTTTGAAAGTGGATGAAGAGGGCTTCCGGCGATTAATGACCGAACAGCGCGATCGGGCAAAAGCCGACGCGAGATCAAAGAAGGCCGGTCATGCCGATCTCTCGGAGTATCGCAAGATTGCCGATTCCTTTGGCCTCTCAGAATTCATTGGCTACACCAGCGTTTCGAGTGAATCGACAGTGCGCGGATTACTTACCAATGGCAAGAGTGCAAAGAGTGCTGGCGTTGGCGCAGAAGTAGAAATAGTTTTAGATCGTACCCCCTTTTATTCGGAGGCCGGCGGTCAATTAGCCGATGGTGGAACCATCAAGCTCCACGATTCAACAGTTGTTGAGGTTGACGATGTGCAATCACCAGTTCCTGGAATCTTCGTGCACTCGGGGCGAGTAATTTCTGGTGCAATTGAAGTTGGGGCATCGGTTTTAGCTGAGATTGATCAAGAGCGTCGTGATGCGATTTCTCGGGCACACACTGCAACTCACATGGTGCACAAAGCCTTCCGCGAAGTATTGGGAGAGACCGCAACACAGGCAGGTTCGGAGAAT
>JBAXNY010000058.1:0-7117 GCA_037133535.1 Actinomycetes bacterium | reverse complement strand
GCTAAATACTGTAGGGATAGCTGCCATCTCTGATTCCAAACCAGAGAAATTTCAGATTAATCTCGATGAAAATCGCAAGCCACTAGTAAAAAGGTTTAACGTTGCGAATTAGTACAAGAGATAGATTGTTCTTAGAAGGCGCAGCGATTGCCACTACAATATTTTTACTCATTTACGTGATCACAAATTCTGCAGTAATTTCAATTCCCTTTGCTCTTTTTGCAGGACTGATTTGGCGGATTCGACACCACAATCGCAAAGTCCGAGAAAGGGAAGAGTTACGTAGCGCATGGCCAGAAGCACTCGATCAGATCATCTCTGGAATTTATGGTGGCGAGTCGTTAGCGCAGACTCTGGTGGGTTTGAGTTCACGTGGACCGGAAATTCTTCGCCCCTATTTTCACCAATTCGCCCAGAGCTTACGTGGCGGTGATGATTTCTCGCTCTCACTTATGTCACTTAAGCGTGAGTTGGCTGGGCCAGTGAGCGATCAAATTTGCGAGGCGATACTTCTTGCGAAATCACTTGGCGGCGGGGAACTCTTATCAACAATGCGGTCACTGCGAGATTTTGTGCGAGCAGATTTACTACTACGTAAAGAGATAGCGGTTAAGCAGGGCTGGGTAAAGAACTCCGCCTACCTATCAGCATCTGCGCCTTGGCTCCTACTGCTACTTCTCTCGAGCCAACCTGGAACTGTGAGCGCATTCTCCGAACCAACGGGAGTGCTAATTCTTGGCGCAGGTGTCGCGCTTACAGTTTTAGCTTTTCTCTGGATGTCATTTCTCGGGCGCATCAAAGGGGGCGTAAGGGTCTTCACCCCATGATCCAATTGCAAATAACCCTCTCATTTCTCCTAGCAACTCTTGCACTCTTTCTCCTTTCTACAAATAGCGAAAGAAATCTCTCTCGGCTACAACTGGCCAAGATTCCCGATCTCTCAAAAGTTAATTCCCGCATCGAAGAACTTCATAGCCGTGAAAATAGCGTTCCAGCGATCACTATTAGAGCAGAGACCTTCCGCATAATAATGTGGCAGAAAGTTCTCATCGCGACTCTTGCTTCATTTTCGCTCCTCTTACTACTCTTTCTTGATCTCGGAAGAGCTCTCCTACTCTCATTCATAATCGGAATTTTCACCTTTCTATTTCTAGATTTTGCACTCACGAGAGATGTCAAGAAGCAACGTGAATTGATAGATCTGGAATTTCCCGCAATTATGGAGCTCTTAACTCTTGCGATTGGTGCAGGCCAAGCACCATTGAGTGCCGTGCTTTACGTTTCAGAGCGAAGTGCTGGAGAACTACATAACCAACTACTTCATGTAATTTCCGAAGTCCGCAGCGGACATTCACTGCAATCTGCCCTCGATCGTTTTGGGGCTCGAACAAGTTCACCTTTAGTGAGGCAATTTGTTGATGCAACAGTCAGTGCACTTATCCGCGGCACACCACTTGCCGAAGTCTTACAGCGCCAAGTAATCGAAGTCCGCAATCTCTACCATCGCCATGTTTTAGAACGCGCAGGGAAAGCCGAGATTTCGATGATGGTGCCTATCGTATTTCTGATTCTTCCAGTCTCGATTCTCTTTGCGCTTTGGCCTTCGCTGAGTCATCTCAATCAAATCGCTGGCTAAATGCAGGCAGCTCAGGAGAACGCCCCAGCACTTTGGAATGCACGTTGGCAAGCACGTTGGCAAGCACGTTGGCAAGCACGTTGGATAGCACTCTCCACAATTGGAGTTCATCTACAGCAATTGAAAGTTAAGTGCAGTCTCTGCGGAAGGCGGCATATCTTTATGCATGCGATGAATGTTCGCTTCACGCATGCAGTGAATATTCGTTCACGCATGCGGTGAATATTCCACATTCAATAAATAGGACTTTTCCTCACCAATTAGAAAGGTTATTTAATGAAACCCCTCAAATCGATGCAATCATTTCGTGCATTACCTTTATTGCGTACCAAACTCTTTCTACTATCTCTTGGTTCTATTCAGAGAATGATTGAACTGCGAATTAGCGTGCAAAATTACCTTGCAAAGCGGAAATGGTTACATCCGGTAATGAAATACGCCTATTCCGAAGAGGGCGATGTACCGGGTTGGGTTCTCGTAGTTCTTATGACAACTGGCTTAGTCACTGCAATCTGGACAATTGCAGCACCTCGCCTTACAACAATTTTACGAAATTCTCTGGATTCCATGAATGGCATTCGCTAACAATGGCATTTGCCCAGAATGCTGGCGTGAAGAAATCGCTGGCTCGCCTAGAGAATTGTTGCAGTGAGGCAGGCTCCGTAGAGAGTGCACTAGTGGTAATTCCCTTAATGGTGCTCTTTCTTATCTCAATGCAGTTGGTGCTAACAATCTCGGCAAGAAATAACGAGATTGCGATTGTGCAATCAGAGGCAACAAGAAGTGCCATTTCTCACGTACTCACTCCCGATGCGCAAGTTATCAATTTGGGTGAGGCACCATCACTTACCGACTTAGCACTTGTCATCACACATCGGCGTCGAGAAATAATTAACTTGCTCCCTGCTGGACTCTCAGGCCCTCGAAAAATTAACCAGTCCAGAGCAAGTGATGTAACGGGGATAGCGGTTGTTGAACCTGAAAGTAAGTAGCCTGATGCAGCGAAAATTAGTTTTATCGGAAGAGGGCAGTGCGGCTGTCGAATTTTCTATGCTCGCCATTCCACTCTTTATCCCAATTTTTATTTATTTGAACGCGTTTGCATCATTAAGTTATACGGAATTAACGGCACGAACTCTCGTGCGACAAATGGTACGTGCATTCGCTATTTCAGATAGCGCACAATCGGCAGAAGAGAATGTCTTCAAAGTACTCAAGATTGGCGGAGCAGCACTTGGATATTCTCCTGATCAAATTGGTCGCACCACTTTTGAGATAAGTTGTGAGAATCAACCATGTTGGCGCCGTGGTGAGCGAGTAAAAATTGAGTTGAGAATTCCTAGTAATCAGGAGCCAGCGAGGCAGTACCTCAGCACTGTTTCCGCAGAAGAATATGTTTCACCGTGGCGCTAGTTAAATGATGGCGATAGTTCAAACATGGCGATAGTTCAAAATTATCGAGAGTGGGCAAAGGAAGAATTCTCCAAGGCACATTGTGAGAAGGGTTCGGTTACTGTCCTTACTTTGGGATTATTTCTTCTAGTACTTTCGGCAATACTCCTAATCACCGATTTGTCATCGCTTGCAGTTGCGAAGGCATCATTGACGCACATCACTGAGATGGCAGCTCAACGTGGCACTCACGAAGTCGACGAATCTCGCTATTACAGTGGCAACTCTCTACTTCCCATTGACTGCCCTATTGCGCTAGCCAGAGTTCTACGTGAATTAGAAAATCGGCAAGAAAAACCGGGAAGTTTTTCTCGACCAGAGATTTTAAGCGTCGTGTTGAGTAATTTTGTTTGCGATGGCACATCGCTTGAAGTTCATACCAAATCTGAAATTCGCCTACCCTTCAAACTGCCTTTTGCCGATAGCCTGAATTTTGAAATTCAAGCAATGGCGGTGGCTCGAAATCTCATCGATCTAAAATCTACGAAGTAAGCCTCAGGGTAGGCTTGCACCATGGCTGCGCGCGATTACCAAGTAGAGATCTCCGCAACTAGCGCGACCCTTCTTTCTATCGAGAAAGTATTGGATCTGCCAAAACTTCGCGAAGATGCAATCAAATTAGAGGAAGCTGCCGGTGTTCCTAATTTATGGGATGACCCCGAAAATGCTCAAAAAGTAACGAGCCGACTCTCTCGAGTTCAAAACGTAATTAAAAGGTTGGTGGAGCTGCGTCAACGAGTAGAAGACTTGCCAATCCTTCTTGATCTTGCAACGAGTGAAGGCGATTCAGCCGCTCAAGCAGATGTTGATAAAGAACTTGATGCAGTGAAGAAAACTGTCAGTGAATTAGAAGTGCAGACTCTTCTCAATGGTGAATATGACGATCGTGATGCATTGATCACAATACGTTCGGAAGCCGGCGGTGTGGAGGCCGCTGACTGGGCGGAAATGATTATGCGCATGTATCTACGTTACTGCGAACGCCATAATTACAAAGTTGATGTATTAGAAACCTCATTTGCCGAAGAGGCAGGAATTAAATCAACTACTTTTAGAGTTGTTGCACCGTATGCGTACGGAACTCTCTCAGTTGAGCAAGGCACTCATCGCTTAGTTCGTATCTCACCTTTTGATAGCCAGAGTCGTCGCCATACATCATTCTGTGGCGTTGAAGTGGTTCCGGTAGTTGATCAGAGTGATCACATTGAGATTGATGAGAAAGAGATTCGGGTAGATGTTTATCGTTCTTCTGGGCCTGGTGGACAAGGTGTAAATACAACCGATTCAGCTGTGCGAATCACTCACATAGCGACTGGAATTGTTGTCTCTTGCCAGAATGAGAGATCACAGATTCAAAATCGTGCTACTGCAATGGCTGTGTTGCAATCAAAGTTGTTAGAGCGCCGGCGCCAAGAAGAACAAGCCAAGATCAACGCGCTTAAAGGTGATAACTCAGGTTCGTGGGGCAATCAAATGCGTTCTTATGTATTACATCCTTATCAAATGGTTAAAGATCTTCGTACTGATTATGAAACTGGAAATACCGGCGCAGTTCTCAATGGTGAAATTGATGAATTTATCGAAGCTGGAATTCGTTGGCGCAGAAGTGGGCAACGCGGCAATTAGTGCCCCTATTGAGCAAATCACAGCAATTATTAGGGTGAAAGAAGGGCAAGTTCTCTCACTTTCGCATGACTTCTCCATAAACTAGAGCCATCGTTCCACCCTGGCGCACGCAACTGCGAGCACCGACTATGCACTTGAGGAGTTCGGCGTGATTCGCTTTGAGAATGTGAGCAAGGTCTACCCAGGCCAAGATCATGCTGCACTCAACAGCGTCAATCTAGATGTGCAAAAAGGTGAATTCGTTTTTCTTGTGGGTTTGTCTGGTTCTGGTAAATCAACATTCCTTCGCTTGGTACTTCGCGAAGAGCGACCAAGTAGCGGCACTATCCATGTTGCAGGTAAAGATTTAAATACTCTCGCAGATCACAAAGTGCCAGAACTTCGTCGCCAAGTGGGAACCGTCTTCCAAGATTTTCGTCTTCTCCCAAATAAAACAATCTTTGAAAATGTTGCTTTTACTCTGCATGTACTTGGTAATTCGCAGAAAGAGATTGATCGAGAAGTACCTGAAGTTTTGGATCTGGTTGGTTTAGGGGATAAGGCAGATCGTTTCCCCAGTGAGATCTCTGGCGGTGAAGGACAGCGTGTGGCTATTGCCCGAGCATATGTAAGCCGGCCTCCAATTCTCATTGCAGATGAGCCAACTGGAAACTTAGATCCAGCAACAAGTGTGGGAATTATGAAATTACTAGACCGTATTAATCGCGATGGCACCACTGTCATCATGGCTACCCATGACTCTGGAATTGTTGACCAAATGCGCAAGCGCGTAATTGAGCTCGAAGGTGGCCACGTCATTCGTGACCAGGTTCGCGGCGTCTATGGATACACGGGATAAGGAGAGAAAATGCGCGCAGGGTTCCTCCTTAACGAAGTAAAAATTGGTCTTCGTCGAAACTTCACGATGACATTTGCGGTAATTGTCACGGTTGCTATCTCGCTCTCCATGCTTGGTATTGGCCTTTTAGCTAACTCTCAAGTCAAAGCTATGAAGGACTATTGGTATGACAAGATCGAAGTATCAGTATTTCTCTGTGGTCCTTTATCAGAATCTGCATCATGTAGCGCAGGTGCAGTAAGTGCCGCCCAACGTCTCTCTATTCAACAAGATCTCAAGGCACTACCAGTTGTGCGAGATGTTTATTACGAATCGCAATCAGAGGCATTCTCACGATTCCAAGAGCGTTTCAAGGGATCTGCAATTTCGCAGAACGTGACTGCAGATCAATTGCCGGAATCGTTCCGAGTTAAGTTACAAGACCCTACGCAATTTGCGGTAATTGTTAGTGCATTTACTGGACGACCTGGTGTTGATGTAGTCCAAGATCAACGATCAATTTTAGATAAGTTCTTTAAATTGCTCGGTGTTCTTCGAAACGGTGCACTCTTGATTGGCCTCTTCTCAGTTCTCACTGCTGGCCTACTCATTAGCAACACACTTCGCATTGCAGCCTTCAATCGTCGCCGTGAAACCAATGTAATGAAACTTGTTGGCGCCAGTTCGTTCTCAATCCAACTTCCCTTCTTGTTAGAAGGTCTCTTTAGCGCGGTAATTGGATGGATCTTTGCCAGTGGAATATTGTCTGGTTTGAAATATGTGGTTGATACAAAAGTGGCTCCGCTACTTACCTTCACCAAGTTCTTTGGCTGGGGCGAAGTAGTAACAGCATCAGCCTGGTTGTTAGTTACTGGCCTTGTAGTTTCCTCACTTGCCTCTTTAATTACTCTTCGTCGCTACCTGAAGGTCTAAGCGGGACGTCGATCTAATGCCAAAAGAGATCGGTCAAAAACTCATCGCGCAGAACAAAAAAGCGCGTCACGATTACCACATCGAGGAAGTCTTTGAATGTGGCTTGGTTCTTACTGGCACTGAAGTGAAATCCCTTCGCCTAGGACGTGCATCCCTCATTGATGGTTTTGCCATGGTGCAAGATGGCGAGTTATGGCTCAGTGGCGTGCACATTCCCGAGTACACCGAAGCAACATGGACTAATCACACTCCTCGTCGCGATCGCAAGCTTCTCATGCACAAAAGTGAAGTGAATAAGTTAATTGGTCGCACTAAAGAGGGTGGATTAACTCTTATTCCACTCTCGCTTTACTTTAAAGATGGAAAAGCAAAGGTTGAATTAGCCCTTGCGCGTGGAAAGAAAGCACACGATAAGCGCAATGCACTCATGGAAAAGGAAGCATCGCGTGAGGCCGAGCGCGAGATTTCGCGAAGAAATTCCGGGAAGAATTAATTTCTCCCTCTTTACGCTCAAAAACGTGGTCGCCGGTTAGTGCTTATACAAAGTAGAATTGGGTCACTCGCAAGAGGAAAAACTTCATAATGCTTTCTAACTCCCATGGGGGTGAACGGTCTCGACTTTGGATGTTGAGGCAGGGGAAGCGGGCCGAGGA
>JBAXNY010000057.1:0-7282 GCA_037133535.1 Actinomycetes bacterium | reverse complement strand
GCTACTGCCTCTTTGAGATTTGCGTCGTCGAAGATCACAACTGGTGCATTGCCACCGAGTTCCATAGAACAACGAATTACATTGTCTGCGGCTTCGCGCATCAAGATTTGGCCGACTTGGGTTGAGCCAGTGAATGAAAGATTTTTTACACGTGGGTCATGCAGAATTTTTGAGATTGCAGGACCGGGTGGTGTTGGAACAATAAAGTTAATAACCCCAGCAGGAACACCTGCGCGTTCCATGATGTCAACAACATAGGCACCAGCTAAAGGAGTCTCGGTCGCTGGTTTTAAAATTACTGTGCAACCTGCAGCGAGGGCTGGACCAATTTTGCGAGCAGCCATTGCCGCTGGAAAATTCCAAGGAGTAATAAGGAGTGAAACGCCAATTGGTTGTTCGGTAACAATAATTTTCTTATCACCACTTGGTGCGGTGCGATAGTCACCAGTAATGCGGACAGCTTCTTCTGAGAACCAGCGCAAGAATTCTGCCGCGTAGAGAACTTCACCACGAGCATCAGAGAAAACTTTGCCATTTTCGCGCGAAATAATTTTCGCTAATTCATCTGCTTCGGCAACCATAATTTCAAAGGCTTTGCGCAAAATTTCACCACGAACGCGAGGAGCAGTGGCAGCCCATTTTGGAAATGCGTTATAGGCAGCAGCTACTGCAGCATCACACTCGGCTTCACCTGCAGTGGAAATATTCGCAATTGTTGAGCCATCTGAGGGATCAATTACTGGAAGAGTTCCGGATCCATCTACCCATTTGCCATCAATAAATAGTTGTGTGCGCATAAGGCGAGCATACGCGCGTGTTAGGTGAAAGAAAACTTCGGGTGAAACTAGAATGGGAGAGTTATTTCACAGATCTGAAATTAGGAGTTTGCGTGCCACAGTCATGGACAGATGGTGCCCCGGTACCCCAGGTACTCAAGGAGCATGCGCACGTAAAAGACTCGCTCTCCTATCGAATTAAAAAGCGACTCCTCGGTAACCCGCTCAATCGCCATTCCCTCGAACATCAACGGTTGAGCAAGAAGAGTGCACTTGGAATTTTGGCTTCGGATTGTATTTCATCATCTGCCTACGGATCAGAACAGATCTTGTTAGCTCTGCTTCCGGCATTTGGCTTGGCCGCCTTTGCGATCTTGATGCCGATGACACTTGTTGTTCTTGCAGTTCTGATAATTGTTACTTTCTCTTATCGCGAAGTTGTCCAGGTCTATACAAGATCTGGTGGTGCTTACGTTGTATCGCGCGATAACTTGGGCGGTATCTATGCCCAGATCGCAGCGGTTGCACTCATGCTCGACTACGTAGTAACTGTTGCGATTCAATCATCGGCTGGAGTCGATGCCATTATTTCTACCTTCACCGGCTTGCATCCTTACAAACTCTGGATGACGCTGGCAGTTATTGCACTACTTACATATGGAAATTTGCGCGGTGTTAAAGAGGCTGGTGCTGCATTTGCCTTCCCGACATATTTCTTTATAGGAACCATGTTGATCGTATTTGGAACTGGTACCTATCGACTCATCAGTGGAAATTTAGAGAAGTACGACCCTAATTCGTTAAGTGGAGCGGTGCCTATTGGTCAATCTCAAGGGCTGCTCACCTTTGCTGCAATTTTTATTCTGCTTCGAGCATTTGCTAATGGTGGTTCATCTTTAACTGGACTTGAAGCAATTTCTGATGGTGTATCACTCTTTAAGTCACCAGAGGGTGTCAATGCGCGTAAAACCCTCGTAGCAATGAGTGCAATTTTAGGAATTATGGTCTTTGGAATTTCTTACTTCGCACATAAAATGTTTGCCACACCATTTGAAACGGGTAGCCCCACTGTAATTTCGCAAATTGCGAAGGGCATTTTCGGTGGTGGAACTAGCGGAACAATCCTCTTCCTTATGGTTCAAGCGGCAACAATGTTGATTTTGATCACTGGCGCCAACACCGCCTACAGCGGCTTTCCCTACCTTGTTAATTTTGTGGCAAATGATGGGTTTTTACCGCGGCAATTAAGTAAGCGTGGCCATCGCTTAGCTTTCTCCAACGGAATCATTGTTTTAGCAATCAGTGCAACTGCGTTAGTTCTTATCACCGGTGCATCTGTCTCTCACCTGGTGGCATTTTATGCGCTTGGTGTGTTTACTGGTTTTTCACTTGTTGGATTTGGAATGGCAAAGCGCGCAATTAGGCAGAAGGAGAAGGGCTGGCAATACCGCGCTGGCATCAATCTTCTTTCTGGGGTTGTTGCAGGAGTCATTATTGTCATCTTCTCCGTAGTGAAATTTACTGAAGGCGCTTGGATTATTCTGGCGATCACACCCATTCTTGTCATTGCACTCCATAGATTGAATCGCCAATACCGAACCGAGCAGAGCGTTCTTAATGACAATCGCAAAGTTGCGCGCGCTACTTCAATTGGCCGCCACGATGTAACAATTCTGGTTGACAGTGTGGATGTGGCGACAATTGCCGCAATTCGCTATGCAAGAAGCTTGAATCCGCATCAGATCGAAGCAGTGCACTTTGTGATCGATGATCGTCGCGCGGAAGATATTCGCAAAGCCTGGCTAAGTACTCCGGCTCTTAATGACGTTGCACTTGAATTAATCGACTGCCCTGATCGACGTCTACCCAATGCGGCGATGGACTATGCGATTCGTCTAACAGCAAGCGAAGATGTCGAACTCACCCTGCTGCTTCCTCGTCGTGCTTACTCTCGATTACTTGGAAAATTGCTCCATGATCAAACTGCTGAAGATATCGCTCGTCCAATCTCACAGCTGCAACGAGTGGTTGCGACGATCGTTCCATTTGATGTAGCTCGAATAATTTCTGGTGACGAATCAATTATTCCCGAAACAGTTAAACTTCCATTTGTTGAACCTGAGCGGATGAAAGCTGCGACATCAATTGCATTCACACCAGGTACAAGCGAACCAATCAGCCATTACGCAGAGAATCTCACGCCGATTGGCAAAATCACCTGGCGCAAACGCGCGCATGTTCGTGGTCGAGTCACTGTTATTCGCACCGCACCGCGCGGATCTGCACCAGCAGTAGATGTTGAAGTATGGGATGAATCAGGCGGAGTAACGCTGCAATTTATCGGACGTCGCGAGATTGCCGGACTTGAAGTTGGCCGTGAGATTGCAGCTGAGGGAATGGTGGGCGAAGAGAATGGTTCGCTGACAATCCTTAATCCTTCATACGAATTACGCTAATTAATCTGGCGGTGGCGGTGGGATTTGAACCCACGGTTGAGTTTCCCCAACACACGCTTTCGAGGCGTGCTCCTTAGGCCGCTCGGACACGCCACCAGAGGTGACGATACCTCAAGAATTTAGTCGCGGTAAGTGGCGAAGAAATCCTTGAGCAGTAAGGCGCATTCATCGCTGCGAATTCCACTAGTCACTTCAACTTTAACTACAGCGCGCGGATCGCGAATCACATCCCACACTGAACCCACAGCTCCTGCCTTCTCATCCCATGCACCAAAAACTAGATGAGTAATTCTTGCTTGTGCAATCGCTCCAGCGCACATAGCGCAAGGTTCAAGCGTTACAACAAGTGTGCAGCCATCGAGGCGCCAGTTACCGAGTTTTTCTGCAGCGGCACGTATCGCAACAATTTCTGCATGTGCAGTGGGATCTCCATGTAACTCACGTTGATTGTTTCCACGTGCAATTTCTTCACCATTAGCGTTATAGATAATTGCACCAACAGGAACATCACCACTTGCCTTTGCCGATTTAGCTATCGCGATTGCTTGAAGCATTGCCGCATCAAAGTCCAACAAGTTCGGCAAATTTCTCTCCAAAGCCTAATCGGTTTGCAATTGCATCGAGTTGCTCATCTGGAAATAACTCAGCATCATCACAGAGTGCAGCAAGTTCCATACGGCTCATTCCCAAATCACTGAGCACATCAAGTTGTCCTACTGGAGTTGCCTCATCGTGATCATCGGGAAATGGTAGATCAAGTAATTCGACAAATTCTCCAGCAACTTCATAATCGAGTGCACATGTAACATCACTTAAGAACATACTGATGTGTGCACCAAGAACTCTGATGATCATAAAAAATTCTTCATCGATTGCAACCAACGCAATTGCGCCGCCATTTGTTTGTTGCGCTTTGAGGCCACCGATTATTTTTACAAGATCTTGAGGTTCTGGAAGTTGCGCAAGGGTCCATTGGCCATCTTCATGCCAAGCCGCGATGGCGATGTCTACTTCATCACTCATAAATCGCTCGCCCCCTTGAATAACGATAGTTGCATGGTTGCACTCATTGGCAGAGAAAGAAAGCCCTGTAGGCTGACCTTTATGAAGGTTCATGTCGCTGACCACCCGCTGATTTCCCACAAACTCACGGTGTTGCGGGATAAGCAGACCAACTCGCCAACTTTTCGCCAGTTAGTTGAAGAGTTAGTCACACTGCTTGCCTACGAAGCAACGCGCGAAGTCCATACCCGCAGCGTAGAAATTGAAACGCCGGTTACTGCAATGCTCGGAACCAAACTCACAGACCCTAAGCCAGTTGTCGTACCTATTTTGCGGGCTGGCCTCGGAATGCTCGAAGGAATGGTGCGACTAATTCCTACCGCTGAAGTTGGATTCCTCGGCATGGTGCGCGATGAGAAAACTTTGCAAGCTAGCACTTACGCAAATCGATTACCTGAGGATTTGTCCGGGCGCCAATGCTTTATTTTGGATCCAATGTTGGCCACTGGCGGCACTCTCATTATGGCGATCGAATATTTGATTGCACGAGGCGCAACTGACATCACCGCAATCTGCATTCTCTCCGCGCCAGAGGGCATCGCGGCGCTAGAGAAAGCATTTGCCCATGTGGATGTACCAATTCGTTTGGTAACTGGCGCGCTTGATCAAAAATTAAATGAGCATGGATACATCGTTCCAGGTCTTGGGGATGCCGGCGATCGTCTCTATGGTGTTGTTTAATGGCATCAACTAGTCCTGGTTACGGAATCACAATTCGCGTTGAGGGCCCACCTCACGCACAACCAGTTGCTGCTGCCACAGTTGCTATAACTAATGCTGGCGCAACAATTACCGCACTCGATGTCGTTGAATCAACGCTTGAAAAAGTAGTAGTCGACGTTACATGTGACACGATTGATTCATCGCATGTAGAAAGCATTACCGATCAAATCAGTCTGAATTCTGAATTAAAAGTTCGCAAAGTCAGCGATCGAACATTTCTTCTCCACCTTGGTGGCAAAATCGAAGTTGGATCGAAAGTTCCACTGAAAACTCGTGACGATCTTTCGCGCGCATATACCCCTGGTGTTGCACGAATCTGCCAAGCCATTGTTGATGATCCCGCTGATGCGCGCCGCCTCACAATTAAGCGCAATACCGTCGCTGTTGTCACCGATGGATCTGCAGTATTAGGCCTTGGAAATATTGGCCCCGCGGCAGCACTTCCTGTCATGGAGGGAAAGGCTGCGCTCTTTAAGCGCTTTGCCAATGTCGATGCCTGGCCAGTCTGTCTGGATACGCAAGATGTCGATGAAATTGTCCGCACTGTCGTTCTTATCGCCCCGGTATACGGCGGAATTAATTTAGAAGATATTTCTGCACCGCGCTGCTTTGAAATCGAGCGACGCCTGCGCGAGCTCCTAGACATTCCAGTATTTCATGATGACCAACATGGCACTGCGATCGTAGTTTTGGCAGCTCTTGTGAATGCGCTCAAACTTGTGAAGAAGGATTTGGGTGACTGCAAGATTGTGATTAGCGGAGCTGGCGCAGCAGGAACTGCAATTGCTCGACTCTTGGTGAAAAGCGGCGCGAAGAACATTATTGGTTTCGACATCGATGGTGTCATTTCGCGCGATTCACAAGGCACAGACACTATGCGCGCCTGGTTTATCGAAAACTGTAATCCCAATAACTTTAAAGGTGACATTTCGGGGGCCATGAAAGATGCAGATATCTTTATCGGTGTCAGCGCAAGTAATGTTCTGAGTGAGTCAGATGTTGCCAGTATGGCAAAAGATTCAATTATCTTTGCGTTAGCAAATCCAGATCCCGAGATTGATCCAGTTATTGCACGCAAGTACGCGGCAGTCGTGGCTACCGGACGTAGCGACCAACCTAATCAGATTAATAACGTCCTTGCCTTTCCTGGAATTTTTCGTGGTCTGCTCGATGCCAACGCGCGCAAAATTACCGATGATCTTCTCGTTGCTGCCGCTTATGCAATCGCAAATTGTGTCGCGCCAGAGCAACTGAACGCCTCTTTTATTGTGCCTAGCGTTTTTAATGATCAGGTAGTGAGTGCCGTTGCGGCAGCGGTGAAGCGGTCTGTGTGATTTCACTCGCCGCAAGTTTTGATCAGCAACTCTCGACTTTAGGGCCCTTTCTCTTCTACCTGATCGCCGCTCTCATTATTTTTGCCGAAACAGGCTTGTTATTTGCCTTCTTTCTACCCGGTGATTCGATTCTCTTTAGCGCAGGTCTGGTTGTTGCTGCCAACCACTCTTTAAACATTCTGCTTTTAATCTTCCTCATATTCTTAGTAGCCTTCTTTGGCGATCAAATTGGCTTCGTGTTGGGCCGCACGATTGGACGACCATATTTAGAAAAGCGGAGTTCGCCCCGTATTGCGCGAATGATTGCAAATGCAGAGCGCTTCTACGAAGCAAATGGCTGGTGGGCAGTTATCGCTGCACGATTCTTCCCATGGTTTAGAAGTTTTATGCCGCCTATCGCTGGTGTAGCAAAGATGAATTACTACAAATTCCTCTCTGCTAATGCCCTTGGCGCCTTCTTCTGGGGCTGTGGAATTACATTGGCAGGGTATTACTCGGCAACGCTTCCTTGGGTTAAGACATCTTCATACGCAATCGCCGGCTTTTTTATCTGCGCTTCGGTCTTAAGTATTGTGGTGAATTACTTTCGCGAAAAACGAAATTGATTTAGTCCGCTCACAATTACACCCAGGTAAGTCATCACAATTCCCGTTATCAAGTAAGAAGTGACATGTGCTCCCTGAGTTGGAACTAAGACATCGAGAATTAATGAGCCTACTAATTGGCCGCCTACGCTAAAGAGCGTGAATGTTAGAACGCCAACATGTTGCACAATAGTTGACGTGAATGCAATGTAGATAACACCAATAGTGCCACCGGTATAGAGCCACCAAGGTCCAGCAGGAAGTGGCGTTAAATGTGCCCTGCCTAAAAGGATTCCAACAAAGAGCATGAGAAATAGAATTGCAGTGCCATTGATGAAGTTAAGTAG
>JBAXNY010000056.1:0-7331 GCA_037133535.1 Actinomycetes bacterium | reverse complement strand
ATTACGCACTGGGATTGCACCGAGAAGAGAACATCGATCACTACTGGAGTAATTGGCGCTATCTACTTCGCCTTGCACCTGCCGGGTTTGTCGCACCAGTTGCCACAATCTTTGCTGCAATTTCCTATGAGCGAGGTTACGGTGCAATTGCGCAGAAGGGCCTTGATCGAGCGTTCGATGATGAAGCGATGTACTCACTGGCCGGGCTATTACGTCGAGTCTTTGCTGCGGGTTGGCCGCCTACCGCTCTCACTCAAATGCGAGCCGAGCTCCATCCCAAAGTGTGCGAAGTAATCTTTGGTGATTAAGCCTTTACTGCGCCACTAAAAATTCCGCGCTCAATTGCACGCTGTGCAAATGCAAAGATAATCAAACTCGGAATGACCATAAAGAGACCAATCAGGGCATTGCCATTTCCGAAGATCAGATGAAGCCCCACTGGCAGTGTGAAATTCTCTGGGGAATTGAGAAGAATTCGTGGCACTTGGTAGCTATTCCATAAATTAAGGAATGAGAAGAAGATCATGATGCCCCAGAGAGAGCGCGATAAGGGTAGGCCAAGTTTCAAAAAAATGCGGAAATCGCCCAGGCCATCGATGCGCGCCATGTCTATTAAGTCAGTTGGCATGACAGTGGAGAAGTAAAGGAAGGCGAGGAAAGTTCCGAAGGGATAGAACGATCCCACTAAGACAATCTCCAAGAGCGAATCGGTGAGGTGCAACTTATCCATAAGAACGTAAATAGGTAGCGCCATAGCGGCCCAGGGCAGAATCATCAGTACTAGCGTCAAGAAGAGCACAACTCGTTTCACACTGCGATGTACCAATGTGAGAACAAAACCAGCCAGAACGCTTGCACTTACTCCAATAAATAGCGCAGCGAGTGTGGTGATTACCGAATTACGCAGCCAGAGCGAGAGCATGCCATTTTGGGTATGGAAGATCGCCTGAGTTGCATGCCAATAGTTACTGAATGAACCAAATGCAAGAGGATTGAGTGTGGCTTGCTGCGCCCCATCTTTACTTGGAGCAACGAGTAGCCAGAGAAAGGGAATAACGATCAGAACTGAGTAACTCAGAAGGACGAAGTTAACGCCCCAACGAACAGAGCGCCCCCCTTCGAGTTGTAATTTTCTAGAGCCCTTCATTTAGCCCTGCTCATTCAAGAAGTCATTCTTTACAATAACAATCACGGCAATGATGATTGTCGGCACAATCATTAAAATCGAGAGCGCAGATGCCAGCGGGAATTCACCATTACTAAATGCGAGGGTGTAAGAAATTTGATTGAGCGACCATGAAGAGGCGATACCTTGATAAATCGTGGAGTTAAGCAGATCGGGCTCAGTAAAGATCTGCAGCGTGCTACCGAGAAGCACAATGCCCATGTAGGCGATGTACTTTTTAATCAGCGGTAATTTAATCCGCAGCGCAATTTGAGTACTTGTTGCACCATCAATTCGTGCCGCCTCGAGAATTTCATGCGAGATCGATTTCAAGGATCCGTATTGAATGATGATCCAACTGCCAACCCCGCCGACAAAGACCATCAAACCGATCATGAGTGAAACATTTTCTTGGCGCCAAATTTGAGTGCTCTCAGTTACTCCAAATTGCTGCATTACCCAACGAAAGGGTGAAAGCGATGGCTCTAACATCGCGTACCAGAGCAGTAGTGCGACACCGCCTGTGATTGTTGCGGGAATCATGTAAGTAGCACGTAGGAATTGGCGCCAGGGCTTATCGTTAAAGTCGAGCAGCAATGCAAATAAAAGCGCGAATACCATCATTGCAGGGACGAAAATGAAAACAAGTCTCACTGTGTTGACGAAAGCGGCATGGATGAGAAAATGATGAAAAACAACAGAGAAGGAGTGAAATCCGCCCCTTGGATTCCCCATGGAGCGACCGCGAGTTTCATTGAAGACCAGCACGAGTGGCACTAAGCCGCAGAGCACCATAAGGAAGAGGTAGGGCGCCAGCATCAGAACATGGCTTAACTGAAAGCGGCGCTTCACCCCATCACTTTACTTGGCTTCGCCCTTGCCATTGGAGGTTGTAGAATTCTCACAGGTCACGAGTTCCAGTTGTAAGCCCCGGCTAATTGGACGGCAACCCTCCACCGCGGTGGGGTGCTCCGGGTGACGACCTGGTTGGTCAACTCTTAGATGTTGAGTTGGTCTAACAAGTGCGAGGAGCAAGAGATTATGCCTATCCCTAATGTCACGGGTGCGTGGCTGGAGCGCGAAGATCCGGGCGATCGTCAATTCATCTCGATCGGAGATCTGACTTTAGAGTCAGGTGAAGTTCTTAACGATGTCACCATCTGCTATCAAAGCTGGGGCAGGCTCTCTGCTGCCAAAGATAATGCGATTTTGGTGCACCATGCGTGGACCGGTTGGTCAGATATTCCAGGCTGGTGGCCACAAATGGTTGGACCTGGTCTGCCCTTTGATACAGATAAATATTTTGTGATCTGTCCAAATTTAATTGGTGGTTGTCAGGGAAGTACTGGTCCATCATCTATTGCACCCGATGGCAAACGTTACGGTTCACGATTTCCATCGATCACCATTCGCGACATGGTTGCCGCCGAAGTTGCGTTTAGCGATGGGCTAGGAATTTCTCACTATAAATTAGCTGTGGGGCCATCATTAGGTGGCATGCGCTCGCTCGAGTGGGCGATTCAATATCCAGAGCGCATTGGCGCGATCTGCACCATTGGTTCATCAGCGGTTGCAACTGGTGATCAGATTGCAACGTCTGCAATTCAAATCCGCGCAATTAAAGCTGATCCCAATTTTCACGGTGGAGATTATTACGAAAAGAAAGCCGGCCCTAATGAGGGGCTAGGTATTGCGCGTCGAATCGCCCATTTAACCTTCCGTACCGAAATTGAAATGGATATGCGCTTTGGCCGCGAACTGCAAGGCGATGACACTGGTCGTTTTGCGGTGGAGTCCTACCTGGATCATCAGGCCGATAAGTTAGCGCGCCGTTTCGATGCAAATACCTACATCGCTCTGGCTGAAGCGATGAATTCTCACGATGTTGGTCGCGATCGCGGCGGCGTCGCAGCCGCACTTGGCACCTTGCAGGTCCCTGTGATGGTGGTATCGATCGATACCGATCGCCTCTTCCCACCACGACTACAACATGAGATCGTCGAGCTGGCGCCCACTGCAGTGCCAGTGGAGACCATTTCCTCACCCTTTGGCCACGATGGCTTCCTCGTGGAAGTCGAAACGGTGGGCGAAATCATCAAAAAGGCTCTGACTTTGGGAAAAAGTTCGATTTAGGTAGGCAGATTCGGGTTTTAAAGGTGCGCTGATGCCTGTGGACAAATTATAATATAGTCATAGTCGTTCGTTGCTGAATCAGAGAGATTCAACAATCGAATATCAAACAAAGGATATCTGTGCCTGTAACTCGTGCGCCCAAAAATAAGGCAAAAGCTAAGAAAGCTGCCACTAAAAAGCCTGCTGCTAAAAAAGTAGCTAAAAAAGTAGCGAAGAAGGCACCAGTCAAACCAGTGAAAAAAGCTGCGCCGGTAAAGATTCCAGTAAAACAAATTTTAGATGTGCGCGATGTGCAATTAATTGTCGATGCCAAGGCAGCAATTACGCAACAGAAAGAGATTCTCGCTGAACTTGAAGCACGTGGCGTCTCGCTCAATCGAATTCCAAAAGCAAAAGATCGTCCACTCGTCGATCAGGCCCGAGATATTGCAAAAACCGTTGAGAAGCTCGCTGCAAAATTAAAGAAAGAGAACCTTGGAAGCGCTAATCGCTTGCTAAAGAAGAGTGATTACGCACTGATTGCACCAGCACCAGTTCTTGCCGCACTAACTCCATCAGTTAAGGGCGAAAAGCCTGGCAAGCCACTAGTAACAAAAATTGATGGCGAAGAAGTTGAATTAGAAGAAGTTGAATTAGAAGATCTTGAATCACTCGTTGCCGATACTCCAGGTGAGGAAAGTACCGAGGAGAAGGGCAATCAGCCTCGAGTGGTCAACCTCGCCGAGGAAGCCTCTGGAAATGAAGCAGATGCATTTACATTAAAGGCATCAGAAGAAGATGATGCACCAGTACAGACCGTTATGACTGCAGGTGCGACAGCTGATCCAGTTAAGGATTACCTCAAGCAGATTGGCCGCGTGGCTCTGCTCAATGCTGAGCTCGAAGTAGAACTTGCGACACGGATCGAAGCGGGCCTCTTTGCCGAAGAGATGATTGCTACTGAGAAGAAGCTCGATAAGAAGCTGAAGAAAGAGCTGGAGTGGATCTCCGAAGATGGCGCCCGCGCTAAGAATCACTTACTCGAGGCCAACTTACGTCTGGTTGTTTCACTTGCAAAGCGTTACACCGGTCGCGGCATGCTCTTCCTTGATCTCATTCAAGAGGGCAACCTCGGTTTGATTCGTGCAGTAGAAAAATTCGATTACACCAAGGGTTACAAGTTCTCGACTTATGCAACCTGGTGGATTCGCCAAGCTATTACCCGCGCTATGGCCGATCAGGCGCGAACCATTCGTATTCCAGTCCACATGGTTGAAGTCATTAACAAGTTAGCTCGTGTGCAGCGTCAGATGTTGCAAGATCTTGGCCGCGAACCGACCCCGGAAGAGTTAGCGCGCGAATTAGATATGACTCCCGAGAAAGTGGTTGAAGTTCAAAAATATGGCCGTGAGCCAATTTCACTTCACACTCCACTGGGCGAGGAGGGTGATTCAGAGTTCGGTGATTTGATTGAAGACTCAGAGGCAGTTGTTCCAGCCGATGCCGTTTCATTCACCTTGCTGCAAGAGCAATTGCACTCAGTTCTCGACACACTCTCCGAGCGTGAAGCAGGAGTTGTAGCGATGCGCTTTGGCCTGACCGATGGCCAACCAAAGACACTCGATGAAATTGGCAAGGTTTACGGTGTTACTCGTGAGCGAATTCGCCAGATTGAATCAAAGACCATGTCGAAATTGCGCCACCCATCGCGTTCACAAGTATTACGCGATTACCTCGATTAATTTAACGTTCTAGCAGAGGAGAAAGTAATGAGTGAGAAAGTCACAATGCGAGTTAAGGCCAATGGCTCGATTCGAGTTACTGGGACGGTTGATTTTGTTGATGCAGATGGAAATGTTGTAGAGAGTAAGAGCGATTTTTCACTCTGCCGCTGCGGACACTCTGCAGATAAACCATTCTGCGATGGCGCCCATAAGGCCGCCCAATTTGAGGCTACTGGAAATTAATTGGCAGGTGAGTCGACAAGTTTGTCGGTCTCATCTTGAATCTTCAGTGCAACGGCTTTAAGACCCTCTGCATATTCCTTTGCATGGTGGCCACAGAAGAGAAGCTCTCCGCCGGAGATTAAAGTCGCGCGGACATAGGCCTGTGCACCACAGCGATCGCAACGATCGACTGCATTGAGGGGAGTAGTTTCCAGAATCACCTGTTCGCTCATTTCATCTCTCCATTTCTTACGGGCCTATTAACTTGCGCTAATAGAAGCAGATACCCACGACGAGCATCTGTATAGGGAACATCAAACCACTACTAGGTTATTCCCCGCTTGTTAAAAGTGCAGAAATTACTGAGATTTTTTGGAAATAAGTGAGAAAGGGCACCATTCACCTGTAATAAATCAGTATTTGAGATGAAATCGGCGCGCTTACCTCGCAAGTGCAAATTTGGTAGATAAGGTTTGCGCCCGTGGCCACTAATAACGAAGTAAATCCAGATATCGAGGCCAGCTACACGGCGAAAGATCTCTCAGTCCTAGAAGGACTCGACGCAGTTCGCAAACGCCCTGGAATGTACATCGGCTCCACTGATTCACGTGGTCTTATGCATTGTCTCTGGGAAATTATTGATAACTCAGTCGATGAAGCACTCGCTGGACATTGCAAGAAGATTGAAATCAATTTAGAGAGCGATGGCTCGGTAGAAGTTCATGATGATGGTCGCGGTATTCCAGTTGATAAAGAACCCAAGACTGGCCTTACTGGCGTCGAAGTTGTTCTGACAAAATTGCATGCCGGTGGAAAATTTGGCGGCGGCTCATATGCTGCCTCAGGTGGTCTTCATGGTGTTGGTGCATCGGTAGTTAACGCACTTGCTGTACGACTCGATGCTGAAGTAGATCGTGATGGAAAGATTTATTGGATGTCATTCCAACGCGGTGTTGCTGGAATTTTTGATGGCGATGGCCCAAAGGCACCATTTGAGCCAAAGTCAGGTCTGCGCACTATTGGCAAAGTTTCGGCAAAAGTTACTGGCACCAGAATTAAGTGGTGGAGTGATCGCCAGATTTTCCTTAAAGATGCCGAACTTGAAATTGAAGAGATTTACGCTCGCGCCCGTCAAACTTCCTATTTAGTTCCAGGGCTAACACTGATTGTTAATGACAACCGCAGTAAGAGCAAGACCACAGAGACTTTCTTCCATAAAGGTGGCATCTCTGAGTATTGCCACTTTCTCCAACCCGATGATCCAGTCGGCGATGTTATTCGCCTAGTCGGTAGCGGAAATTATGAAGAGACTGTTCCAGTTCTCGACGATAAAGGGCACATGGTCTCTACCGAAGTTGCGCGCGAGATGGGCGTTGATATTGCGCTCAAGTGGGGCAATGGCTTTGAAACCACGATGCGCTCGTTCGTCAACATTATTGCCACGCCTAAAGGCGGAACGCACGTCAGCGGATTTGAACGCGCAATCACCAAGGCATTTAATGAAGCACTTCGCTCCTCTGGCACGCTAAAGAAGAATGAAGCAGATGTCATTAAAGATGACATTCTCGAAGGCATGACCGCTGTTGTCACCGTGCGCATGTCTGAGCCGCAATTTGAGGGACAGACCAAGGAAGTCCTTGGCACAGCTGCAGCTACTCGAATCGTCTCTGCAGTTGTCGCTGAGCAACTCCAAGCATTCTTTACAACTACAAAGCGAATTGATAAAGCTAATGGTCGTCTGATTTTAGAGAAAGTTGCAGCAGCATCGCGCACCCGTATTTCAGCTCGAGCACATAAGGATCTGCAGCGTCGTAAGAATGCTTTGGAATCCTCATCACTTCCTACAAAGCTCTCCGACTGCCGCTCCGAAGATGTTTCACGCACCGAACTCTTTATCGTTGAAGGTGAATCTGCACTAGGAACCACTAAGGCAGCCCGCAATTCAGAGTTCCAAGCGATCCTTCCGATTCGCGGAAAGATCCTCAATGTTCAGAAGGCATCGCTATCGCAGATGCTCGACAACTCAGAGTGCGCATCAATTATTCAAGTAATCGGCGCCGGCTCTGGTCGCTCCTTCAATCTCGATGAAGCGCGTTACGGTCGTATCA
>JBAXNY010000055.1:0-7339 GCA_037133535.1 Actinomycetes bacterium | reverse complement strand
CGCATGATGCTCTTTGGTTTATTTGCGATGGATGGCGTCCAGCCATTCCACACCATCGCCTTGCACGGTTTAGTGCGCGATAAATTCGGCAAGAAGATGAGCAAGAGTCGTGGCAATACCGTTGATCCAATTGAATTTATGAATAAGTACGGCGCAGATGCACTCCGCTTCACACTTGCTCGTGGTGCAAACCCAGGTACCGATCAAGCCCTTGCCGAAGAGTGGGTAGGTGGCGCACGTAATTTCGCATCCAAACTCTGGAATGCAACTCGCTTTGCATTAATGAATGGCGCAACAGTTGAGGGCGATCTGCCACCTGTTGCATCCCTTGGGGCGATTGATCGCTGGATTCTTTCGCGCCTCAACGAAACTATTGCCGAGGCCGATCAACTCTTTGAGAGCTTTGAATTTGCTCGTGCTTGCGAACTTATCTATCACTTTGCTTGGGATGAACTCTGTGACTGGTATCTCGAACTCTCTAAAGAGGCATTCGCTGGTTCAAATAAGGCGGCAAGCCAGCGAGTATTAGGCCATGTATTAGATCAGCTACTTCGCTTAATGCATCCAGTGATGCCATTTATTACCGAAGAGCTATGGACCACTCTCACAGGTAAAGAGTCGTTGGTAATTGCACAATGGCCAGTAAGTGATGCCTCACTGATTGATCCAAGTGCGGCAAAGATTATTGGACAAGTCCAAGAGATTGTCACTGAAGTTCGTCGCTTCCGTAATGACCAAGGTGTGAAGCCAAGCCAGAAACTTCCAGCACGCTTAAACGTGAATAAAGAGATTGCCTCTTATGTCCCTGCAATGGCATTCCTGCTTCGCTTGGAAGATGCAACGAGTGGCTTCAACGCTGGAGCTGTTGTGGAATTTAGTAGTGGCAAAGTAGAGCTCGATCTCACCGGAACCGTCGATGTTGCTGCAGAGCGCGCGCGATTGGTGAAAGATTTAGCGACTGCGCAGAAAGATCGCGCAACAGCTGAGGTAAAACTCAATAACGAAGGCTTTATGGCAAAGGCGCCAGCTGATGTTGTGGTGCAAATTCGTGAGCGTTTGCAACAGACAGATGGCGATATTGCGCGCATCACTGCACAACTAGCCGCACTTCCTGCGCAGTAAGTAGTGGACATGAATCCTGAGGACATTGCTCGAGTCGATGCAATCGAAGCAGCGTTACTAGAGCGCTGGCCCGAAACTCGCATCGCACCAACGCTTGAACGAATTGCAGCGCTGATGGATGCACTGGGATCTCCACAGCTCAGTTATCCAACAATTCATGTTGGTGGCACCAACGGCAAAACCACCACAGCGCGCATGATTGACTCACTCTTATTTGCAATGGGACTTCGTACTGGACGATTCACGAGCCCACATTTAGAGAGCATGTTAGAGCGCATTGCGATTAACACTGAACCAATTACTCCTGAAGCATTTATCTTCGCCTACAACGACATCGCTGCCTATCTTGATTTTATTGATTCAAAATTCTCCAATCCCATCTCATTCTTCGAAGCAGTCACTGCAATGAGTTTTGTGGCCTTTGCCGAACATCCCATCGATGTGGGAATTATTGAAGTGGGCATGGGCGGGGAGTGGGATGCGACAAATGTGATCGCACCAGATGTTGCTGTAATTACTCCGATCGGCATGGATCACATGGAGTATTTAGGAAATAGCCTTACTGAAATTGCGCGGACCAAAGCGGGAATTATCAAAGAGGGCGCTGTAGCAATCTTCGCGCAACAAGAAGAGGAATCAGCAGTTGAACTTATGCGGCGAGCTGCTGCGGTCTCAGCAATTCCAGTTCGTGAAGGTTTGGAATATGCCGTTGAATCTCGCGCGGTGGCCGTCGGTGGTCAACTCATCACAATCCGTGGACTCAAAGGAACTTACGAAGATATTTTCTTGCCACTGCATGGCGCACATCAAGCAGCAAATGCTGCAACTGCACTTGCTGCGGTCGAGCTCTTCTTTGGCGAACAAGAACTCGATCCTGAGGCAGTCCTGGCTGGCTTTGCCAATGTGAAATCTCCGGGTCGCTGCGAAGTCCTCATGCGCGACCCAACAGTAATTGTCGATGCAGCCCATAACCCACATGGTGCAAAAGCCCTTGCTGCCACGATTGACTCTGAATTCACCTTCGATCACTTGGTTGGCGTCGTCTCCGCCTTCGCTGATAAAGATGTCAAAGGAATTTTGAAGGAACTCGAGCCGGTGTTGAATCAAATTATCGTGACGCAGAATTCTTCATCGCGGGCTATGCCAGTTACAGAGTTAGAGAAAATCGCGCACGAGATCTTTGGCGGCGATCGGGTATCCAGCGATGAGACTTTAGATGTAGCTATCCGCCGAGCAGTCACCCAATCGCGCAATCCACTGAGCGATGAAACTTTCGGTGTACTTATTACCGGTTCAGTAGTCACTGTTGGTGAAGCACGAGCAATCGTGCGCGAAATTTCAGGCGGTGCGAAGTGAGAGTCATGGGCGCAGCAGTTCTCACCATGGAGAGTTTTGTGATGGGCTTTGCACTATTGCTTGCAATGAAAGATCATGGCAGTTCGTTAATTTTCGGTGGATTAATTGCACTTGCAACGCTGCTCTGTGCCGGACTTCTTAAGCGCCGATCTGGCTGGATTCTTGGATCGTTATTGCAAGTTGCAATTCCGGGATACGGCCCAGTTGTCACCCCAATGTACTTTTTAGGGGCGCTCTTTGCGGTGCTCTGGATCTGCGCGATTTACTTTGGCCGCAAGGGGGAGGCAGCCCGCGCTGCCCACCTGGCTAGCCGAACTCCGCCGACGCAATAGACTGGCCTTGTGAGCAGCGAATCAACCCTGATTTTGATCAAGCCCGATGGCGTACGTCGCGCATTAGTGGGCGAAATTATTTCTCGCGTTGAAGCAAAAGGTTATGTCATTGATGCAGTGAAAATGCTTTCACCAGAGCGGAAAACTTTGGAAGCGCATTACGCCGAACATCACGGCAAACCTTTTTACGAACCACTCTTAGAGTTCATGAGTTCAGGACCGATCGTTGCCATCATCGCTTCAGGTAATCGCGTGATCGAAGGATTTCGCTCATTAGCTGGAACGACTGATCCAACTGTTGCAGCACCAGGAACTATTCGCGGCGACTTAGCTCGCGATCAAGGCACCAAAGTTGTTCAGAACTTAGTTCATGGCTCAGATTCACCAGAATCTGCAGCTCGTGAAATTGGGATCTGGTTTCCAAAGAATTAACTTCCCTGTACTACCTTATTAGGAGAACACAATGAGCAATCGGATGTCATTTATCGGCCGCGACATGGCGGTTGATCTTGGTACTGCAAATACCTTGGTCTACGTGCGCGGTAGAGGCATTGTGCTTAATGAGCCATCAGTAGTTGCAGTCAATCAAGATACTGGCGGAATTCTCGCAGTAGGTATCGAAGCCAAGAAGATGATTGGTCGTACTCCTGGCAACATCGTCGCGATTCGTCCGCTGAAAGATGGTGTTATTGCAGACTTCGACACAACTGAGCGCATGTTGCGCTACTTCATTCAGAAAGTGCACCGTCGTCGTTATTTAGCAAAGCCTCGCATCGTAGTCTGCGTTCCATCAGGTATCACTGGTGTTGAACAGCGCGCGGTGAAGGATGCTGGCTACGCAGCAGGTGCTCGTAAGGTTTACATCATTGAAGAGCCAATGGCAGCTGCAATTGGTGCTGGTCTTCCCATCCACGAACCAACTGGAAACATGGTTGTTGATATTGGTGGCGGTACTACTGAAGTTGCTGTGATTTCACTTGGTGGAATTGTTACTGCGCTCTCTATCCGCGTAGGTGGCGATGAGCTCGATCAAGCGATTATTACGTGGGTTAAGCGCGAATTCTCACTTCTTCTTGGTGAGCGCACTGCCGAAGAAATTAAGATGGCAATTGGCTCGGCATATCACATTCAAGGTGAGCCAGATGCAGAAATTCGCGGTCGCGATTTAGCAACTGGTCTACCAAAGACAATCGTTGTATCTGCTGCTGATATTCGTAAAGCGCTAGAAGAGCCAGTGAATGCAATCATCAACGCAGTAAAGAGCACACTCGATAAGACACCACCAGAGCTTGCAAGTGATCTCATGGATCGCGGCATTGTTCTTACTGGTGGCGGTGCGCTGCTTCGTGGCCTAGATGAGCGTCTTCGTCGCGAAACTGGAATGCCAATTCACATTGCCGAGCGTCCACTCGATGCAGTTGTTGAAGGTTCCGGTAAGTGCATCGAAGAGTTTGAGGCTTTAGAGAAGGTCTTGATCTCCGAGCCACGTCGATAGGTTCTTTCAGTTATGCGACGCGAGGGTGGCAATCGTTCACGACTCTTGCTCGTTATTTTGATTGTGACTTCGCTCTTCTTAATTACCCTCGATCTGCGCGGGGTAAAAATTGTCAGCGGACTCAAGAGTGGCACACAGAGTGTTTTAACGCCATTTCAAAAAGCTGGCTCCTTTATTGTCTCGCCGATTCGAAATGTTGTTTCTGATCTCTCAAAATTGGGGCGCACCCGCGCCGAAATTAAAGCGCTGCAAAGTCAGAATGCAGACCTCCGTGGTCAATTGCTGGCTCGCAAGAATTCCGATGGCGAACTTTCACAGCTTCGATCTGCACTTAATTTCTCAGGTCTTGCTAAATTCAAAGTTGTTTCAGCTCGCGTGATTTTGCAAGGTAGTGCAAATTCCTTCTCACAGGCGATCACTATCGATGCAGGTAGCTCCTCCGGTATTCGCAGAAACATGACAGTGGTCAATGGTGATGGCTTAGTGGGAGTTGTTAAGAGCACGACCAGTAATTCTGCGATCGTGCAATTGGTATCTGATCCTGCTTTTAAAATGGGAATTCGCGTTGCCGGCTCGCAAGAAATCGGCATTCTTACTGGACAAGGCACAGATGTTGGCGTGCTGCAATTACTCGATGCGCAGAGCTCAATCAAAGTTGGCGATGTATTGCTTGCGCGTGGAAGTTCTAATGACTCACCATTTGTGCCAGGAGTACCAGTGGGGCGCGTGACTTATGTACCGCTGGGCGGATCAGCACTTGCTGCGATTGCAGAGGCTAAGTTCTTTGCCCGCCTTGGCGCAATCGGTGTTGTATCTGTAGTTGTTGGAACTTCGGGACAAGATCCACACGATGCTCTGGCACCAAAAGCTGTCGCACCAAAGCCAACGCCAACGGTCACTGTTTTTGCCACACCGACGCCAACTCCAACAAAGTAACCGCTCGTGCTAACGCGTCGTTTTGCTTGGTGCGCGCTCATCTATATCTTCTTCTATTTTCTACAGATGAGTGTTGTTGATCAGATTAAATTTCCATTTGGTTCGCTCTCGCTCTTTCTGCTCTTTGTACTCTCATGGTCAGCCTTGAGCTCTCCTGAAATCGGCGCGCTCTTAGGTTTTGCTGGGGGCTTGTTACTCGATCTCTCACTTAACTCGACTGGTCCATTTGGCTTATGGACGCTCATACTCTCGCTGATTGGCTTTGGAATTGCCTTTCTTCGCTACGGTGATGAAGGCGCAATCGCCAATCCCTTTGTATTCATTATTTATGTCAGTGTCGCAGTAATGCTCACACTTATTGCCTACTTACTTCTGGGGATGCTCTTTGGTGTAGATATCGGAAGTACTGCTCAGATAGTAAGAAATATTCTCGGCAGTGGTTTCTGGTCGCTAATTTTTATGCCCATTTTCCTCCCATTTACTTCCCGGCTGCACCGTTTGGCATTTGATACGAGGGAGCGGATATGAATCAACGCTCTCGCCTGAGTCTGCTCGTAATTCAAATTCTTGTGATCTCATTAATGGTTTCATTAATTGGTCGCCTCTTCTATTTACAAGTTGCAGCAGGGCCAAAATATCGCGATGCAGCATTGAGTATTCAAAGCCGTGACATTGTTTCACCGGCCAACCGCGGCCTCATCGTTGATTCATCAGGAGTGCCACTGGCGCTTAATAAAGTAGGTCTTGCTGTCACAGTAGATCGTTTAACTCTAGATAAACAGCCAGACAAAGGTGCATCAGTTCTTACTAAAGTGGCTAAGTTACTGGGTCTGCAATATGGCGATGTTTATAGGCACACCCGCCTCTGCGGTGAAATTCTTACGGGCGATAAGACAGGTTGTTGGACTGGTACGCGTTACCAACCAATTCCTATTACTCGCGATGCAGATCCCAACATTGGGCTGCAAATTGTCGAGCGGGCCGATGATTTTCCAGGTATTACTTCTGCACCAATGTCGCTTCGTAATTATCCAGGCGTGGTCGGAGTTAAAGGAACACACGTATTGGGCTATGTCGGTCCTCTAACAGATGAAGATATCAAGGCAAATCCTGGCAAGTACTACCGAAGTGAGAGTATTGGTAAAGCCGGTCTAGAAATTCAATATGATAAATATCTACGTGGCATTCCAGGTATTCGCACGGTTATTGTCGATCGCAAAGAATCAATCACGCAACAGGCAAAGAACACTGCAGCCATTGCTGGTGCAAATTTAGTTACTAGTTTGGATGTGCGCTTACAAGCTGCGACCGAAAGTGCCCTTACTGATGCAGTTCGTCGAGCACGCGCAAGTGGTTACCGCGGTGATTCTGGGGCTGCGATTGTTATGGATATTAAAACTGGACGAATTTTAGCGATGGCCTCTTATCCAGATTTCGATCCTAATATTTGGGAGAAGGGCTTAACTGTTGCTCAAGCTAAAACCCTCTTTAGTGAGAAGGCTGGCGTTCCTGCTCTCTCTCGTGCAATTCAAGGTCAGTACGCACCGGCATCGACATTTAAAGCATTCTCGGTTCTGGCTGCAGCTAAAGCCGGATACAACCTCAACACTCGATACAACTGCCCAGCTCAAGTCACAGTAGGAAATCGTGATTTCCAAAACTTCGAAAGTAAAGCGCAAGGATTCATTTCGCTAAAGACTGCAATCGCAGTTTCCTGCGACACGATTTGGTATCAGATCGCCTTTGATGAGTGGCTACGCGATGGCGGACTCTCACCTAAAGCCAAAGCCCATGATTACTTCTTCAATGTGGCCCATGATTTTCAGCTAGATCTTAAGACTGGGATCGATTTACCCTCAGAACTTGGTGGGCGAATTCCAGATCGCAAGTGGCGCCAAGATTGGTATGACCAGAACAAGAATTACTTCTGTGACTATCAAACTCGCGCACCGAAGAAGCAACAGACCGCTTTCCTCGTGGCGTTAGCAAAAGAGAATTGCACCGATGGCATGATGACTCGAGCCGGAGATGCCGTGAACTTCTCAATTGGTCAGGGAGATACATTGCTTACGCCGCTGAAATTAACGCAGGCTTATGC
>JBAXNY010000054.1:0-7423 GCA_037133535.1 Actinomycetes bacterium | reverse complement strand
GTATTGATGATCTGGTTATAGAAAGCCCAACCGATACCCGAGAAGATAAGGATTGCAATTGCGGAACGAACAATCCGCTTTCTAAATTCCCTCAGGTGTTCGAGGAGCGGCATTCGACCGCCACTGGTGGTGGTCGCCATAGAAGTTACTTATCCGCTGCGTTTGTATCTGGCTTGTCGTCTTCGCCTGGCTTCTTCTTGAGCTCGCTCTTGAAAATGTTGAGAGACTTTGCAACAGATTTTGCTGAATCAGGAAGACGCTTCGCGCCAAAGAGGATTACGACGACAAGAATTAGAAGAATGATGTGGCTAGGCTCTTTGAGGAACATTTCCGGTCTACCTTCTCTTTCAGCTGTTAGTGAATGGGGCAACGCTACCGCAGCCCGCGCTCAGATCAGTAGTGATCTAGGGCCTTTTGGGCGAAGGTTGCGATCTCCTTGCGCAATAAGGTCGGTTCAAGGACCTCGATCGCAGTGCCCAGACTCACAGCCGAGCGGATCGCCCACTCACCTGGGTAGGCCGAAAGGTTTGATGTGGCGGGCAACTTCACCGCGATTGTTGCATCACTTTTCGTTGCCGGAAATTTCTCTAACACTTCGCGAAGGCGAGAATGGATCTTCATCTTGATTGAAAGCATTGGCGCGGCTTGATTCTCTACTACTGCAATTTTCTCTGCTCTTTGTAGTGCTTTGACCGACTTGATCCGTTCTGCACGAAATGTTCGGTAACCCTGTGAGGTGAAACAATATGCCTCAACTTCTTCGCCAAGTGTGGATGCCGAAATTGCGAAGGGCGCGATCTCACGCTCTGTCACATCATCTCGTGTGAGTGAATTGTAGGTAATCTCTAACTTGTCGCCTGTGGCAATCGCCGCTTCGATAACCTCACGATGGATAAATGTCGAGCCCGATCCAACCTCAATTGATGGCGCAGAATCTTTAGGTTGCAGTTTCTTAGTAAGGCGTGAAATCTGCTCTTGAACTTCATCAGATAAGGTCTCATTGGCGATTAGTTGTAAACCCAAAATCAAAGCAGTCACCTCTGCTGCAATTAGACCGCGAGGTTGCTTCAGCGCTTCGGCATCGCGAACCCAGACCTCATCACCTTCAAATTCAAGTTCTAGGAGATCCCCTGGCGTGTACGGCGGCAATCCGCACTTCCACAGGGTGAAGAGATTTCCTTCAAGTTCTTCGACGCTCACACCAAACTTCTGAGCTAGATCACTCTTCGAAATACCTTGATGGGCGTAGATGTATGGGATGAGATCGAGCATGCGACCTAATTGCTCAGCTGGTTGGCTAGCCATAACTCTTCACCAACTTCGAGAGAATTTCTTTGATCTCATCGCGCAGTGACTCTGGCTCGAGCACAGTTACATCTTCACCATGCCAGAGAATTTGGTCAATCAGCTCACGCGAATCAGTCACCAAAATATTGATTAGATCGTAATCTTCAAAACTTTCGACATCTTCTGCAATTGCTGCAAAAGAGTGAGCTCGACCTTTCGAACACTTCAATAGGACGCTCTCTCCAACGCCCTCTTCATGTTCAAAGTAGGTATTACTTTTAACTCCCTTTGGAATTTCGAAGGCGCTCTCCTTACCTACGCAGGTCGCATCGCCAACCACTCGGTCGAGTCGAAAGGTGCGTTTCTCAGATGATGCGGTTTCTTCGCCGATGAGATACCAATGTCCATGGCGGGCAAGAAGAGTGAATGGATGAACACTTCTACTACTCTGCGAAAGATCGCTATTGAGGTAGGTAAATTCGATCGCACGGCGGTGGGCTAGCGCTGTGGCTACCGTTGCAAAGTTTGCTTCTTGATTGCCAGGAACCGGAGATTGGCTAGTAATTGGCGAAATTGCCATGTCACTGTTGAGTGATTGCAACCGCAGAAGTGTCGATTGCACTTCGTCGCTAGAAACTACATCACGCCACATCTTGCCTGCCATCGCCAGCAGTGAAATCTCTTGCGGTGTGAGTGCGGTGAGCTTTGTCGAGTATCTCTCTGGACTTACTCGGTAGCCAATCTCATCTTCAAAGAGTGGATCGATCTCTTGTACATCAATTACGATTCCTAAATTACGAAGTTCTACTTTATCTCGTTCAAATTTTCGATCCATTGCGATGGCATTTGATTCTCCATCGTTGTAACCCTGAACTCGATCGAAGATCTCTGATTTTTTCCAGAAACGATCTTTACGAGCGGTCAAGAGAAAGATCAATAGATTGATCAGCCGCTCATTCTTCTCCTGCGACACCGTAAGCACCTTTCGATGGGCGCCTTCTGCGTGCTAACACTTCAACACCTGGCGCCATCCGACGAGCTTGAATTAAGAAACCGGTATGTCCAATCATTCGATGATCTGGTCGTACCGCTAATCCCTCGTGGTGCCAGCCGCGAATCAAACTCTCGGAACTTTCTGGTTCGGTGAAGTTCCCGGATTCCTTGAGAGATTCAGCAGTAGCCGATAGTTGCGTGGTCGTCGCAACATAGGCAAGGAATACTCCGCCCGGGCGCAGCGCGGCACTAGCTACTTCGATGCACTCCCACGGCTTTAACATGTCGAGAACTACCCGATCAAATTCACCAAGTTCGGTCTCATCTTGCAAAGAACCTACATTGACCTTCCAATTGGATGGTAAGCCGCCAAAGTAATTTGTCACATTGCTAGTTGCATTCTCGGCAAAGTCTTCACGCCGCTCTACTGAGTGCACAAACCCATCATTGCCGACGGCACGTAAAAGTGAGATTGTTAGAGCTCCGCTTCCAACGCCGGCCTCTAGTACTCGAGCACCAGGATAAATATCGGCAAAGCCAAGAATCAAAGCGGCATCTTTGGGATAAACAATCGTCGCACCACGAGGCATTGTTAAAACATAATCTGAGAGCAAAGGTTTAAATGCAGTGAATTTCAGACCACCATTTGTTTCAAGAACACTTCCTTCGGGCAGACCAATTACGCTGTCATGAACAATCCAACCTTTATGGGTGTGCCACTCTTTACCCGCAGTTAAAGTGAAACTATAAAGTTTTCCCTTATTGTCGGTGAGTTGCACGCGATCGCCATCAGCGAAAAAGCCAGGTTTAGACACGGCGCAATCTTATAAGCAGTAAGGTCGCCCCATGAGCGAGTTGCGCCTCTCACCTAGCCGCTTGGGTGATTTTATGAACTGCCCACAGCTCTATAAATATCGAGTGATTGATCGCTTGCCCGAGCCACTGAGCCTTGATGCCGAACGCGGCACTTTGGTTCATGACATTCTCGAAGAACTCTTCAACTCCCCTGCCGATGAGCGAACCATGGAGCGCGCGTTGGAAATCATGCCCAATAAATGGCAGAGCCAACAGGAAGAGAAACCAGAATTAGTCGATCTCGTTTCCAGTCAGAAAGAGTGGCTCGATCGCGTTATTGCCTTGCTGACCAATTATTTCGCATTGGAAAACCCCACTACCTTTGAATCTACCTTCCGTGAGTTGCATGTGGAATCAACTCTCTCGGATCTGATTTATCTGCATGGATATGTCGATCGACTCGACATTGCACCAACTGGTGAAGTAAGAATTGTTGATTACAAGACTGGGAAAGCACCCAAACCTGGTTGGGAAGAGAAGGCATTCTTTCAATTACAAATCTACGCGCTGCTCTACTGGCGCAACGAGAAAGTTCTCCCAAAACTTCTGCAGTTGATTTACTTAGGCAATTCGCAAATACTCAAGAGCGTGCCCACAGAGGCAGAGTTAGATCGCACCGAGCGCAAAGTTCTTAATCTGGCAGATGAAATTCATAGAGCGATGGCAGAAGATAAATGGACACCAAAACCAACGCGCCTCTGTGATTGGTGCTTCTTTAAAGCTATCTGCCCTGCCCATAACTAGTCAGGTGTAGTTGGTAGAACTCATCGATCTTTGCATCGGTGAGCTGATGCAATGAAGTAATAGTTTTGGTGCGAGCATCCTCTTCTATTTTAACTAAATGCGGAATCGCAACGGTGAATGCACCACTTGCACGCGCGGCCGTGACGCCAGTGAGCGAATCCTCCAGGATCAGACATTGAGTGACATCTACGCCGAGGAGTTGGGCCGCTTTTAAATATCCTTCAGGTGATGGTTTTGGCTGTGAAACGTCGTTGTAGGAAATAGAGATCGCAAAGGGATGCGGTGCAATTCTGGAGAGGGCCGCATCGACAAGTGATCGACTACTTGCTGAGACAAGTGCCATTGGATATTGCTTCACCCGCTCCAATAATTGCGCGGCTCCCTCAGTGAATTTTGCTGAACTTGCCATTTTCGTTTCCATGATTCCGACAACGGTCTTTACGAAAAACTCCGGATCTTTCTCACCCGTAGATTTTTCCACCATGTAATTTGCCATACGCATCATTGGACTGCCCAGGCAATGCTCCTGATCTGAAAGTGTCCAGTTGTATCCCTGCGGCGCCATTGTCTCTTGCTCTGCTTCGAGCCATAACGGCTCTGAATCAATCAGCGTGCCATCCATGTCAAAGAGGATGGCTTGAAAATTCCCGTTACTTGCCTCAGTTGGCATTGAAATATTTTGCTTCTGGATGATGAACAATAATCGCAGATGTTGATTGCTCAGGATGCAATTGGAACTCTTCGGAAAGTTCGACACCAATGCGTTCTGGTTCGAGCAGCTCACACAGTTGTACTTGTTGCTCAAGGTCAGGGCAGGCTGGATATCCAAATGAGTAACGCGATCCGCGGTAACCCTGATCAAGAATTTCCTGAAGCCCTGGCGCATCTTCCTTTGCTAGATCTAGTTCTTCGCGCACACGTGCATGCCAGTGCTCGGCTAAACCTTCAGTCAGTTGAACGGAGAGGCCATGCAACTCTAAGTAGGCGCGATATTCATCCTTCGCAAAGAGCTCAGCGGCTGCTTCGCTGACGCGACTACCCATTGTTACGACGTGAAATGCCACAACGTCGGTCTTGCCGCTCTCCGCAGATGCAAAGAAATCACTTAAACATAAACGGCGATCGCGACTTTGGCGTGGGAATGAGAATCGGGTTCGCTCCTTACCCTTTTCAGAACCTTCGTGGTGCAAGATGATCAAGTCATTACCCTCGCTTACGCATGGGAAATATCCATAAACCACTGCGGCATTGAGCCAGCCCTGTGATTGCACTTCATTCATCAACGAACGAAGGCGCGGACGGCCCTCACTCTCGGCCATCTTCTCGTACTCACCGCGTTTGCCTTGCAAGCCCCATTGGCCAACGAAGAGTGCGCGCTCATCCAACATTCCAGAGTATTGCGCGAGTGGAATACCTTTAACGATTCGGCTACCAAAAAATGGCGGCGTTGGAATCGAGTTATCGCTTGCAACATCACTGCGTCGAGTATCGAGAACTGCGTCGGCAGGTTTCACAACTCTGGTACGACGCTCGCGCAGTTCAGGCAAGGCTGCTCCTGCTTCGCCACGTTTAATCGACATGATTGTGTCCATAAGTGCCAGGCCTTCAAATGCATCGCGCGCATAACGCACTTCTCCATCGAACATGCTCGAGAGATCTTGTTCAACGAAGGCACGCGTGAGCGCGGCGCCACCGAGTACCACTGGCCACTCTTTGGCGAGTCCCCGACTATTTAACTCCTCTAAATTCTCTTTCATAATGACAGTTGACTTCACTAGCAGACCGCTCATACCAATAGCATCGGCTTTAGCCTCTTGTGCGGCGTCAATAATTTGATTTATGGTTTGTTTGATTCCAATGTTGACGACGTGATAACCATTATTAGACAAGATAATGTCAACTAAGTTCTTGCCAATGTCGTGGACATCGCCTTTAACAGTTGCAAGCACCATCGTGCCGCGACCGCCTTGTGCACTCTTCTCCATGTGCGGCTCAAGATAGGCAACTGCAGACTTCATTACTTCAGCGCTGCGCAAGACGAAGGGAAGTTGCATCTCTCCTTTACCAAATAGCTCACCGACTGTCTTCATTCCTTCTAAGAGGTAGCTATTGATAATTTCAAGGGCCTTATGTCCAGCGGCAAGGGATTCATCGAGATCGCCATCTAAGCCAACTTTTTCACCATCGATGATGCGACGGGTCAAGCGCTCGGTAAGTGGAAGCGCCGCCAATTCTGCGGCACGTGATTGACGACCTGTTGCGAGCTCCACGCCTTCAAATAGTTCGAGAAAGACGGTGAGCGGATCGTAGGTGCAGACTTCACCATCAAATGTTCGACGATCATAAATAAGATCGAGGGCAACTTCGCGTTGGCGATCATCAATGCGCATCAGTGGGGTGATCTTTGATGGATGAACGATTGCCGAATCAAGGCCGGCTACAACAGCCTCATGGAGAAATACTGAGTTGAGAACTACTCGCGCTGCAGGATTTAAACCAAAGGAGACGTTACTGACACCTAGCGTTGTTTGGACTTCCGGGTATTCAACTTTGAGTTGGCGGATCGCATTAATTGTTTCAATTGCATCCTTGCGAGTCTCTTCTTGACCTGTTGCGATGGGGAAAGTTAAGCAATCGATCAGAATGTCGCCAACCTGCATGCCCCATTTCTCAGTCAGATCAATGATTAACCTACGGGCAACCCGCAACTTCCATTCCGCATCGTGCGCTTGACCCCCTTCATCAATGGTGAGTGCAACAACGCTGGCGCCGTGCTCTTGAACTAGCGGCATGACTTTTGCATAACGCGACTTTGGTCCATCGCCATCTTCAAAGTTAACTGAGTTAATAATGCAGCGACCGCCGAGAGCTTCAAGGCCAGCCTTGATAACCAGCGGCTCAGTTGAATCGAGCATGATCGGTAGGGTGGAAGTTGTAGCAATTCTGGTTGCGAGCTCATGCATGTCTTTTGCACCATCGCGACCAACGTAATCAACTGAGAGATCTAAAACGTGCGCACCATCGCGGATTTGATCGCGCGCGATCTCCATACAGGTCGCCCAATCCTCCGCTAATAGCGCATCGCGAAATGCGCGAGAGCCATTGGCATTAGTGCGCTCACCAATAGCAAGGAAGGTTTGATCCTGTCTAAATGGCACAAATTGATAGAGCGATGATGCACCGCGCGGACTGGAAGTTGAACGTTGCTTTGGCGCCTTGCTACTTAAACGCCCCACCACGGCTGCTAAATGCTCTGGTGTTGTTCCGCAGCAACCACCGATGAGTGCGATTCCATAATCTTTAACGAAGTTCTCAAGCGCATCTGCTAACTCAACCGCTGTTAGTGGGTATTCAGCCCCATTCTTCCCAAGGATTGGTAGACCAGCATTGGGCATCACTGAAATTCCACTGGTTGCATTCTGACTCAGGTAACGAAGGTGTTCGGACATTTCAGCCGGTCCGGTTGCGCAATTGAGACCGATTAAGTCAACACCCAGTGGCTCAAGTGCATTGAGTGCTGCACCAATTTCAGAACCTAGAAGCA
>JBAXNY010000053.1:0-7450 GCA_037133535.1 Actinomycetes bacterium | reverse complement strand
ACTTCCCTTGGAATTGGCGTCCCACCTAGTTCTGCCATCCGAATTAATTGCTTAACATTGGAAATTGGCATAATTCCTGGCATTACAGTCAGGTGCGATCCGCGACTACGTAACCGTTCTACTAAATCAAAATACTTTTCTGCAGTAAAGAAAAATTGTGTAGTAGCAAATGTTGCACCTAACTCTTCTTTCCGTAATAAAACCTCGATGTCACGATCGAAATCACCCTGTGATGCTGGATGTCCATCGGGAAAAGCGGCAACACCAATAGTGAAGCCACCGACTTCGCTAGCGAGCGCAACAAGTTGGTCGGCATGATCTAGGCCATCTGGTGTTGCAATCCACGCTGCACTTGGACCACCTTGCGGATCACCGCGTAGCGCCAAAATGCTACGGATGCCAGCACTCTTGTATTTATTGAGTACATCGATTAATTCATCGCGCGTAGAACCAACGCAAGTTAAGTGAGCTACCGTCGGCAATTGAGTGCGTGCTGTGATCTCTGATGTAATGCGAATTGTGCGATCACGGGTTGAGCCCCCTGCGCCATATGTCACCGCTACATAATCAGGGGAAATTTCCCGCAGCGAGGCGATGGCAGACCACAACCGCTCTTCGCCGGCGCTGTCCTTAGGCGGGAAGAGTTCAATCGAGATCGTGGGTCGCGTACTCATTGGTGATGAGGGTACCGTTACCGCGTGGCCCATTCCGCTCAGAAGGCAGTAATTGATCTGCGATCTCGCGTTGAAGTGGCGTTGCGCGACTTCCTTAGCGACGAGGCCAAGTACCTTCATGGAATTGGCGATGAACTCACACCCGCCATGTCGGCGCTCACATCATTTCTGCTCGATAGCGGCAAACGATTGCGTCCGCTCTTTGCGGCGGTTGGATATTTCGGCGCAGGTGGCAACGATGACGATGGCGTGCTTCGTGCAGTTGCAAGTTTGGAATTACTTCAAGCATGTGCACTTATTCATGATGACTTAATGGATGCCTCCGATACTCGGCGCGGCAAGCCTTCAATTCATAAACAATTTGAAGCCCTCCACGGTGATGGTGGTTGGCACGGTAGTCCAGAGGATTTCGGTCGAGCTGCCAGTGTGCTCTTAGGAGATCTAGCGCTGGTCTGGTCGAGTCAGATGCTCCATCGCTCTGGCATTCCTCACTCTGTAATGAGCAATGTCTTGCGCATCAGCGATGAGATGCGAGTGGAATTGATGTCGGGTCAATATCTCGACGTGTATGAGCAGACTCGGGATACCCATGACCTTGCACGCTCCCTCAAGATTGCTCGATACAAGTCAGGCAAATACACGATCGAGCGACCATTGCACTTTGGCGCTGCACTTTCTGGGGCACCACTCGATAGCGATATTTTTACCACCTACTCTGCATTTGGTCTGCCCTTGGGTGAAGCATTTCAATTGCGTGATGATCTACTTGGTGTCTTCGGCGATCCAGCGGCAACTGGGAAACCGGCCGGTGATGATCTGCGTGAGGGCAAACACACCGCGCTCATTGCAATTGCGGTGGAGCGCCTGTCTGGCTCAGATAAAACCACCTTCAGTGAACTCTTTGGCAATGAACAATTAGATAGCAGCGGGATTGAGCAATTGCGCAGCCTGATCGTGACAACTGGCGCCGATCAGGAAATTGAGCTGATGATTGAAACTCTTACTTCTAACGCGCGCGCTGCGCTAGATGATGGAAAGATTGCGCCAACCGCGCTATCTCTCTTCGAAGAGTTAGCTACAAGTGCAACTCGTAGGAGTGTGTAATGCCAGCTCGGATTAAAGGCCCTAGCGACCATGTCGTCATTGTTGGTGCAGGCCTAGCCGGATTGAGTGCGGCGCTTCGCCTAGTTGGTGCTGGTCGCAAAGTAACAGTTGTTGAACGCGAGAGCGTGCCAGGTGGACGCAACGGTTTACTGCAACGCGGTGGCTACTCATTTGATACCGGTCCATCTGTTCTCACTATGCCTTCGCTGATTGAATCTGCCTTTGCGTGCGTTGGTGAAGAGATGAAAGATTGGCTGGAGTTAATGCCGCTCTCACCGCTCTATCGCGCTTTCTATGCCGACGGCAGCTCACTTGATATCCATGCCAACACTGCACAAATGGAGAGTGAGATCGCCGACAAAATCTCACCTACTGAAGCAGCTGGTTATGCGAGATATGTCGATTTCGTTACCAAACTTTATAAATATGAGATGAATGACTTCATCGATCGCAATATTGATTCGCCCTTTAACTTATTGACTCCGAATTTAGCCCGATTGATTGCACTCGGTGGTTTTCGCCACTTGTCTCCTAAGGTCAATCAATTCCTCAAAGATCCCCGCTTGCAGAAGGTTTACTCATTTCAAGCGATGTACGCCGGTGTTAGCCCACAACAAGCTTTAGCAATTTATGCCGTGATTGCATACATGGATTCTGTCAATGGCGTCTTCTTCCCTAAGGGCGGCATGCATGCAGTACCACGTGCACTAGCGGCGGCCGCTGAAAAGCATGGCGTGGAATTTAAATACAATCAGACTGTCACATCGATTGATTATGAAAATGGTCGCGCTAAAGCAGTGATTACTCATACTGGTGAGCGAATTACTTGTGATGCACTCGTATTGAATCCCGATCTTCCAGTTGCATGGCGCGACCTCTTAGGAATCGTGCCTCGTTCAGTCAAGCGCCTGAACTACTCACCTTCTTGCGTAACACTTCTTGTCGGATCTAACCGTTCTTACGATCACATCGCACATCACAACATCCACTTTGGAAATTCCTGGGATGGCGTATTCGATGAATTGATTAAGAAGAAGATTCTGATGACCGATCCCAGTGTGCTCGTCACAGTTCCTACCCATGATGATCCAACTTTGGCACCCCCTGGCAAGCACTCCTATTACGTACTCTTTCCTACTCCCAATCTCGATGCTGACATTGATTGGCGCACTATGGCTCAGCCTTATCGCAACTCCATGATTAAAACTTTGGAAGAGCGCGGTTACACCGGCTTTGGAGAGAGCATTGAAATTGAATCAATGACGACTCCCCTGGATTGGCAAGCCCAAGGAATGGAGCGCGGTGCACCATTTGCGAGTGCGCATACCTTCTTTCAAACTGGACCATTTCGCCCTAGCAATTTAGCGAAGGGTTTTGAGAATGTGGTCTTTGCCGGAAGTGGAACACAGCCAGGTGTTGGCGTTCCAATGGTATTAATTTCCGGCCGTCTCGCAGCAGAGCGCATTGTTGGCCCGGTGAAGTAGGTGGATGAGTTAAGTGCGGCAGGAATTACCGATCCGCAATTGCGTAACTCTTACTTTGCCTGCAAGAAACTCAATGCCGAACATGGAAAGACTTACTACTTAGCAACGCTGCTTCTACCTAAAGCCAAGCGCCCCTTTGTTCATGCGCTCTATGGCTTTGCCCGATATGCCGATGAAATTGTCGATGATCTTGCATCAACACTTACTGTTACGCAAAAGCGCGACCTCTTAATGCGTTGGAGCGATGGTGTGTTGGCGAGCTTAAAGAGTGGCAAGAGCGATGATCCGATTGCAATTGCGCTGATCGATACCGTGAAGCGCTTCGAGATTCCGCATGAGCACTTTGTGGCATTCCTACATTCGATGGCCATGGATTTAACTATCACTGAATATCGCACGTATCAAGATTTGCTCGAATATGTTTATGGTTCAGCAGCTGTCATCGGGCTAGAGATGGTGCCAATCCTCGGTGCACTTGATCCCGGTGCTTATGCGCCAGCAGAAAAACTTGGCATTGCATTTCAATTAGCAAACTTTATTCGCGATGTCGGTGAAGATCTTGAGCGAGGTCGAATCTACTTGCCACTAGATGAATTAGCTGCCCATGGCGTAGATCGCGCGATGTTGGAACGGCGCGTCCTAACATCTGAGATTATCTCCGCTCTGCAATTTCAAATCGCTCGAGTAAGACAGTTACAGCGCGAGGCCACACCTGGAATTGCACTCCTTTCGCCAGAATCTCGCCCTTGTATTGAAGCGGCCAGCGATCTCTACTGCGGTATCGTTGATGAAGTAGAGCGCATCGATTACGACATCTTTAATCGCCGCGCAAAGACATCAACCTGGCGACGGGCACGAGTGGCAAGTCGCGCTTATGTGAAAGCGGTGCAAGCGAGGCGATGAGTAAGCGACAAGTTCTCTTCTTGCATCCCAATGACAACATTGCGGTCTGCCTCACCGACATCGCAGCGGGCACAACTATTAGCCAAGATGGCAAGGAAATCTCAATCAAAGAGAATATTCCGCGCGGACATAAAATTTGCACCCGCCCAATGGCAAAAGGTGATGGCGTTATTAAATACGGTGAGCGCATGGGCCATGCAACTAAGCCGATTGAAATTGGCTACCACGTTCATACCCATAATGTTTTAGGCGATCGATTGTCGACTGAAGAATGAAAATCCAAGGAATTAAACATGCCGATCGTGGCGTAGGCGTACGCGATCACCAATTGATTCTGCCTTCGGTGGTCTGCTCCACCCACGTATCACGCCGAATCGCCACTGAAGTTGGCGCAATTACCTTTGCGCATCAAAATGGTTGCGGCATCATCGGTATCGATGTCTCAGGTATAGATAACTTCTTTATCGATTTAGCTAACCACCCCAATGTGAATTCAGTCGTCGTTACTGCACTTGGCTGCGAAACTATTCAAGGCAACGAACTCAATGACAAAATTGCACAAGATTCAACGCACTACTTGGTTATTCAAGAAAGCGGTGGCGTAGAAGGGACAGTTGCTAGCGGCGTTGCTCATGCCCGCGAACTATCCGCCAAATTTCCTGGCACAGTTGCAGATCTTGATCTTCTTACCGTTGGACTAGATCTTTCGCGCGATGTTGCCAACTTGGCTGAGATCCGCGCACTCTTTGCCAAAGAGAATATTTCACTCGTTGAGGCAACTGCGCGCAGTGGATCGGCTGCCAACTTCTCCTCCTTGATGAGCCAAAAGGCTCACGTCATCCTCTCCTTCCCCGATGAGAATCAACCACCCACTGGTTTCCCCTTGATTCCCGTAATTTCTATTGCAGGAAGTGACGCGCTACATCAAGCAATGATCGGTGAATTTGATTTAGCAAGTAGCTCATCTGCTGCTGAAATTCTTGATTGCGTAATTGCGATCGCCAATGGCAAGAAGAGCAAGAGCGAACTCAGTAACAATGGTGAGATCGTCGCGCCACGTTCAGTTCGGAGCGTGTGATGAGTCTTACCGGTTATAAGCGCAGCAATGGTGAGTGGGGCTTTCGCAATCACGTTCTCATCGCACCATTGCATCAGATGCTCTCTCAATCAGCGCGTGCAATCGAGGAAGCAGTCCCCGGAGTTGTCGCTATTAGTCACGATTGGTCTGGCATGCGCGAGAAAGATTTTGATCGCATTGCTAAGACGCTCTCTGGAATCTTGGTCAATCCCAATGTCTTCCATACGGTGATTCTGGCAATTGGAACAGATATTGAGAGTGAAATTCTCAGCCTGGCTCAAGCCCACGCTAAAACGCCATTCACTATCGTTACGTTAAAAGATGCTGGTTCACTTCAAGCACTTACTGAATTAGGAAGTACAGCTGCGGCAAGTGCGCTCACTGATGCGAAAGCACTTAAGCGCGAAGCCGCGCCATGGAGCGCTGTTGTACTTGGTTTAGAGTGCGGTGGATCCGATGCTTACTCTGGAATTACTGCCAATCCTGCTCTCGGTGTTGCCAGTGACAAGTTTGTCGCAGATGGCGCAACATCCATTCTCGGTGAAACAATGGAGATCCTCGGCGCCGAACATTTATTGGCGCTGCGTGCCATTACACCAGAAGTTGGACAGCAGATCATTGATGTTGTTGCACGCTATGAGAAGTCCATTAATTACGAAGGTATTGATATTCGCGGCGCACAACCATCGCGCGGAAATATTGAGGGCGGCCTTTCTACCTTGGAGGAGAAATCACTCGGTGCGGCAAAGAAAGCTGGTAACGCACAATTTACCGGCGTCTTGGATTATGCCGATCGACCACCAGTTGCCGGACTCTATTTTATGGATACGCCAGGTCATGACATCGAACAACTCAGTGGTTTTGCTGCAGCCGGTGTCAACGTTGCAGTCTTTACTACTGGCCGCGGAACTCCCACTGGATCTGCTGTTATTCCTACAATTAAAGTGGCGACCAACACTGAGATGGCAGATGCACTACCCGATCTGATCGATCTCAATGCAGGAACAATCGCTGACGGTACTCAAACTTTAGAAGAGGTTGGCGCACTCATTTACGATCTCATTCTTCGAGTAGCAAATGGTGAGCAGACTCGTGCTGAAATCGGCGGTCATCACGAATTTAATCTCTCGCGCCTTTATGGCTCAACGTTATAAGCTAGTCAAAACTTCCAAAACTGGTTTACTGCGCAGCTTCTCTAGCGCTTGGGAAATCGCTTCGAAATTGCCAGGATTTACTTTCACCAATAGTTTTTCATGAGTAAGGACGCTCTTTGTAGCGATCGCTGCATCGCTATTGCGGGCCAGAGGTACAAGTTCGCCCGCAAGTGGGTCGCTAATTCGATCGTTGATTTCAAGGTATCTGAGCCAGACTGCAATTGCAGTGGCAATGTATTGAGTCGGCAATTGCTTTGCCAATAAATCATTGATGGTTGGGAAGAGGCGCTGCGTCAATTTCAAGGAACCATCCATTGCAATTTGTTGGCAACGATGACGCAAATTGAGATTGCTGATTCGCGCGCGGATTCGCTTGGCATATTCAATTGGATCCATACCCGGTGGTGAGGTAAATGACTTTGCTAATTCATTCTCTTGTAAGTGGGCAATAAATGAATTTATCGCAGGATTGTTAATTCCATCGGCGATAAATTCCAAACCAGCCAACTCCCCCAAATATGCAATGGTGGAATGAGCACCATTGAAGATGCGAATCTTTGTGATCTCATAGCCAGCAACATCATCAACAAACTCCACGCCTGTGCCAGCCAGAGTTTGCGAGAGTGGGCAATTCTCAATTACCCATTGCGTAAAGGGCTCTGTGGTCAGAAGTGATTCATCGCGATAACCAAATTCTGCTTCAAAGCTATCAATTCGTTCCGCGGTAATTGCAGGAACGATGCGATCGACCATGGAATTGGGAAAATAGTTCTCTCGCTCAATCCAGTTGATCAAACCTGGCTTATCTAATTTTGCACTGGCTTCTAAGACAAGTTTCTTAATTAGCTCGCCATTACTTGTCAGATTGTCGCAGGAAATAATGGAGAGTCCACCGCGCTTTGCATCAAATCGTGCGGCAAGCAGTGCCGCGATACGAGATGGCAAATCGCTCTCATGGCCATCGGTTACTTGATAGGCCTTTTCGGTGGCGGTGATGGTGATTGCAGTAAGCGCCTGGCTCTCACTCATTGCAATAAGTGCGGCGCGATCGCG